>CBIHMD010000493.1:0-2912 GCA_966210655.1 uncultured Thalassospira sp. | reverse complement strand
ATCAGCGGGTCGATCGTCACGTACCCGTGGTCGGACGCCACCACGACGACCGTCGTGCCGAGGTTCTCAAGCTGCGCGTTGAGCCGATGGACCCGCCCATCGAGAGCCCAACGAACACCACCGGCTCGCGGACGGCCAACTGGTCGAGCAGCTCGACCAGATCGTCGGCGTAATCTTCCATCATGATGCCACGCGTGTCGTCGCCCGCCCCCGGACGTTCGATCTTGATCACCTCCGCGCCCATATCGGCCAGCGTCTGGCTGGCCCATGGCCCCGCCAAGACACGCGAAAGATCAAGCACACGAAGTCCAGAAAGCGCGCTGGTCATCATTCCATCCCGGGATAGTCATCAAAAAAGAAAAAGGGCGACACCAAAGATCGGTGCCGCCCGTAATCGAAGCCCTCAGCCCTCGGCGCTAAACGCCTGAATGCCGGTCTGGGCACGGCCAAGGATCAGGGCATGCACATCATGCGTTCCTTCATAGGTATTGACCGCTTCAAGGTTCATCGCATGACGGATGACGTGGAATTCATCGGCAATGCCGTTGCCGCCATGCATGTCACGGGCAACACGGGCAATATCAAGCGCCTTGCCGCAGTTGTTGCGTTTCATCAGTGAAATCGCCTCGGGTGCGGCGGTTCCGGCATCCAGCATCCGGCCAAGCTGAAGCGCGCCCTGCAGACCAAGGGTGATTTCGGTCTGCATGTTCGCCAGTTTCAGCTGGATCAGCTGATTGGCAGCCAGCGGGCGGCCAAACTGTTTGCGGTCAAGGGTATATTGACGTGCCGCGTGCCAGCAGAATTCAGCCGCCCCCATCGCACCCCAGGAAATGCCGTAACGTGCCTTGTTCAGGCAGCCGAACGGCCCGCCAAGGCCCTTGGCATTGGGCAGCATGTTTTCCGCCGGGACAAAGACGTTATCCATCACGATCTCGCCGGTGATCGACGCACGCAGCGAAAACTTGCCTTCGATCTTCGGCGCGCTCAGGCCCTTCATACCTTTTTCAAGGATGAAACCGCGAATGACACCTTCATCATCCTTGCCCCAGACGACAAACACATCGGCGATCGGGCTGTTGGTGATCCACATTTTCGATCCCGACAGGGTAAAACCGCCATCGGCCTTGCGGGCACGCGTTTTCATACCGCCCGGATCGGAACCGTGGTCCGGCTCGGTCAGGCCAAAACAGCCAACCCATTCGCCGGTTGCCAGTTTCGGCAGGTATTTCTTGCGCTGTTCTTCGCTGCCATAGGCATAGATCGGATGCATCACAAGCGAGCTTTGCACCGACATCGCCGAACGATAGCCGCTATCGACACGTTCGACTTCGCGGGCGACAAGGCCATAGGCGACATGGTTGACACCCGGTCCGCCGTATTCTTCGGGGATGGTCGGGCCAAGCAGGCCAAGTTCGCCCATCTCGGTCATGATTTCGCGATGGAAAATCTCGTGCCGGTTGGCTTCGAGAACACGGGTCTGCAGGTTTTCCTGACAATAGGCGCGCGCCGCGTCACGGATCATGCGTTCTTCTTCGCTCAGCTGATCTTCAATCAGCAGCGGGTCTTCCCAGTGAAAAGGTGCGCGGCTTGCCATCGTCCTGATCCCTTATGAAATTTTTGAAACCAAAGCAGGGATGACGCCATAGAAGGGCGAGACGGCATCATCCCTGAAAGCTTATCGCTTCTGGGCTAAAGCTAGGCATTGGCAGGCACGCTTGCAAATGATAAATCGGACATAGTTTATGCGTAAAACTCATAAACTAGCGCCTTTGGAGCAAGATAAAGCCGAATATCCCTGCATTTCGACGGATTTGATCATGAGCCGCCGCATTCCGAGCCTGAAAGCACTCAGTTGTTTTGAGCAGACCGCCCGCTTTGGCAGCGCATCACGCGCCGCCGAGGAACTCTATCTGACGCAAAGTGCTGTCAGCCGCCAGATACAGGGACTTGAAGACTGGCTCGGCTGCAAACTGTTTACCCGTCAGAAACAGCGACTGATCCTGACGACCGAAGGCGAAAGCTATTTGCAGGCGATCCGTCCCGCGCTGGATCAGCTTGAAACCGCCACGCTTACCTTCCTGTCGGGTGGGGCCGAGGGTGGAGTTCTGACCATTGCCGCCCCGCCGACTTTCGGATCGCGCTGCCTGATCCCGTTGCTGCCCGATTTTCGCAGCACTCATCCCGACATCGTCATCAATTTCATTTCGCGCATCGGCATCCCCGATTTTGACCGTGAACAGATCGATATTGCAGTTCTGTTTGGCGATGGAAACTGGCCGGGGCTGGATGCGCATTTGCTGCATGGCGAGGAGATGGTGCCGATCTGTAGCCCGAAGCTGATCGAGAACCTGGATTATTCACCAAAACCAAATAATCTTCGTGATTATTCACTTTTACACATAGCAACCCGCCCGCGCGGATGGAGCGACTGGCTAACCGCAAGTGGCCTTACCGATATTGACGGGGAAAATGGTCCGAAGTTCGAACATTTCACGATGGCGATGCAGGCCGCCATTGCGGGATTGGGTGTGGCGTTGCTGCCAACTTTTGCGATCGAGGATGAACTGGCCAATGGCCGGATTGTCGCGCCCTTTGGCCCGCCGCGCGCAAGCCCGTTTCATTATTACGCGACCTGCCCGACCGGTCGGTCACGCAACCCGAAAATCCGGGCTTTCATGACCTGGCTTGATGATCGCAAGAAACAGGAAAACTAGAGAAGCAAGCGACTAACTTGCCTTTTTTCCCTCAAGGGCACGCAGCGCATTCATGCCACGACGACGCAGCAAATCGGCTTCTTCGGGGCCGTCGATGATTTCAAGCAGACGCACGATTGCCATCAGGTTGCGCTGGGCATTATCAAGTTCGTCGGCATCCAGCCGCCCCATGCCATCCACCCCGGCGCGCCCGATCTG
>CBIHMD010000492.1:0-2916 GCA_966210655.1 uncultured Thalassospira sp. | reverse complement strand
ATAAGTCCCGATAACATGCGCACAAAGCGCACCATCAACCATCGACCGGATATGGCATTCCGCAATCAAAAGGCGCTTACCTGCCTTGAGGATTTTCGCCTCGGCCAGCAAATCACCCGGCTTTGCCCCGGAAAGGAAATGCACCGTCGCCTCGGTCGTAACCGCCAGATCGGCCTTGGGTACCACAAGCCACGCCACCGCATAAAGCGCAATATCGGCCAGCGCAAAGATCGCCGGGCCACAAATCACATTGCCCGGCCGGATATGCCGTTCGTTAAACGGCAGACGTAACAGGGCACGGTCCCCCGAAAGTTCTTCGGTTCGGACGTTCATATCTCCGACAAACGGAACCTTTTCACGCATGATCGCATCAAAATCCGCCAATGTTACGCCGGTACGGGGTGGCATGGCTGTCATATCGGGTTCCTCCCTGTCGCCAGCCTTGCACGGATGGCGTTATTCCCTTTGATCGACAGCCTGACATAACGTTTACGTTAACGTCAACAATTTCAGCGTACATTGCCCTCGACATAAAGTCGCAAACCACTTTGTCCTGGTCGTTTGCCGGTTTTATCTGCCAAGGATTATGGAAAGCTCGATCACCGTCATCCAGACAACGGCAAGAATGACAATCCCGGTAATCAGAAAGGAACCGATATTGGGCAACCACCGCGCCATGCCCCGCCGCTTGACGGCAAGTATATGAACTGATGGTGCTGGTCTGGTTTCCGATACGTTGCGTAAAATCCGCCCGCGTTGATTTTCCAAACGATACGGATGGCTTTCTATATCCCCCTCATTCTCGTCACCAGTTACCGGCATTTTTGCCTTGGCGTCCGATGCTTCGCCCGAAGACATTATAGACGCAATGAAGTCGATGAACGGATGGTCTTCCGGTCCCTCGCCCGATGCCGCAATATTCTCTTTTTCATTTTTCGGATCAATATTGGGTTTGGAACCGGATTTGGGCACCGATGCCACCGGACTTCTGAAATATCGATGATGTTCCGAACCCTGATGATCAGGTTGCGGTTGCTGGTATCCGCCCCTGCTCTGCTGATCGGCACTATCGGGTTCCGGCGTCAAATCGCCCTGCACAGGGCTGCGGCGATGAATGCCCCTGGACATCATTCTTGATGCAGAAGCATGATAGACACCCGATACAGGCAATCTTTGGCTTTTCATGATACGCCTCCAATAGCCAGATGGCCCTGTGCAAAACAGACGGCCATGCACCGTCAACGCGACAACAGAACAGCAAGCTCTGAATATGTCGCGAGGACAACACTCGCAATCACAATACTGACAATCAGGGACGCCCCGACGCGCGGCAGATTTTTCTGCATCCAACCGGTCAGATCAAAGCCGGAACCAGCACCTGAGCCGGACCTTCGAAATCTTGGCCTGACCGGGCCACGCAGGATAACTGTGGGCTTGTCCACTTCATCGTTGGACGCCCAATGATACCGGTTTTCCGGAAGATAAACCGGGTGGCGGTCTTCCTGACCTTTTACGTCACTTTCCATGGCGACTACGGCGGTACCTCCGCCGTCTCCTGCAACAAGGGTTATGTCATACTCTGACGTCCTTTCATTGCCGACATACCTTGCCGGTCAATTCAGGCCATCACCCCCTGGTCGTTCAATCTCCCCATTATCTGCTCTCGAAACGCCGGACAATTCCGATAAAAGCCCGACGCCTGTCACATGGTTCACCACGCAACAATTATACTAGACGTGAAGATTTAGGCAGGTTTGAGGCAAAATGCAGGATGCATTTTCTATTGCTGATTACGTTTATCCGCCAATCAGCTTGCCAAGCTCGGTATAGACCAGCACCAGAATATAGCCGACGGCAATGGCCGCCACCATATAGGCACCCAGTTTTGGCAGGATTTTATCAAGCGCCAGCGCATTGCCGCGCGTCATTGCCTTTTTCTCGGCCCTGCGCTGTCTGGCGGATTTTCGCTTGCCGGCATCGCCAGAATGCGCCTGCGATGTCTTGACCATATTGCGCCGCCGGGCCTCTTCCTGACTAAGCCAGCTTGAACTGTTGTCGGGCAGATCAATATTACCCGATCCGTTTCCGGATGCGGATTTCAGGTCATCGACACGCCCGGCGATATCATTATGCGTATCCAGACTGGTTCTGGCACCATCACCCAGGCTTTCAAGATAGTCACGATACGCACTACCTTCCGTATCATCTTCATCCTGTGAACCAGTCTGCACGACAGCAGCAGGTTGCACCTGATGCAAGGCGACATTACTGGCAAGAAAATGACGATTGGGTCTGGGCCGATCACCTGCCTTCTCACTGCTGCGAAGGTTGCCCGCTGTTACGGGCCGGCTTTTTTTCGGGGCTGTCGGTTTGGGCCCGGCCATCGCGGCCCCGGAAATATCGCGGCTTGCATCGGGCTCAAGGGTGCTGGTCTCCGGATCATCCGGATCAGCTTCGGGGCGTTTGGGTTGCAGGATTTCCGGCACGTCAAAACCGCGACTTAACAACCGCGCCCGTGCCTCGGCACGCTGACGTTCCATGTCCCAATCCATGACCTCCTTGCGGTCATAGCGTTGAAACCGGCTTGCGTTTTTCAACGATCTCCTTGGTGGTAACAAAACGACCAGGAGCACGTTTCGGCTTGCGTTGTTCGTCGTTGCTCATTCCCAACCGTCCTAACCTGGGATCGTCACCCCGGCATGAAGAAATCTTCTTGTATTTTTGGTTTCCAACAAAACCGGGACGTGAAATTCTACGACGACAATATACTGACGCAAAAGTAAAAAACATACAGTGCGCGCCATCACAGGGAGGACAACATGACCCGTAATTCCCCTCACAGCCAGACTGCTCAAGACACCCTGATCATGCGCGAGTATCAGGGTCCTGTTACGACAGTCACCCTGAAGGCCCCCA
>CBIHMD010000491.1:0-2917 GCA_966210655.1 uncultured Thalassospira sp. | reverse complement strand
GCGGGTAGAGGTTGAAATCCACACCGCCCCGTCATTCTTTTGCGCCCAGATCGAGGCCGGGGCAACATAGCCCAGCGTCTTGCCCGTCCCGGTCCCTGCCTCGGCCAGAACAATATTGGGCGTGCCTTCGGCGGTTCGGGGCGCGAAGGCCGAACAGACGGCGGATGCATAATCAGCCTGTTGCGGGCGTTCCTCCGCCCCTTCGCCCAGAAGCTTTTTCAGCCGTTCGCGGGCATCCTTGGGATCGACCGGAATATTGCCGGGCGGCGGCGGTGGGGCATGTTCGGCCCATTCGCCCATTTTCTTCCAGACTTTAAGCCCTTCATAGACGGCAAATTTATGCGGCCCGTCGCCATCGGCACCAAGGGCGGCCAGGACCGGTACACCCCACATCCAGTGCCCGCGCGCCATGGGCCATGCGATGGAAAGGGCACGTGCGCGTTTTTCGCGCGGCAGGGTAGCAAGTTCCTGCAATAACCGTTTCATTGCCTCGGCCAAGGCTTCGGCCTGTCCGATCAGATCATCAGACGCCCGCTGCCCGGTCGCCATGGCAAGCCCGCGTGGGGTGGGGACACAAAACTGCGCCGGGCGGACAAAGGCAAACAGTTCCAAAAGGTCATGGGCCGGAAACGGATCGGATTTCATCCGCCGTGCCGATGCCGGGGTATGCACAAGGATCGGGCGTTGGGATCGCGCGCGTTTGGCGGCCGCGCCATGTGGCAGTTCTTCGATCTCGCCATCGGGTGACAAAAAGACAGCATGACGCAATCCAACGACCATGACAGGTGCGTCGGGCGGCATGAATTTCGGCGTGGGATCAGAACGATCATCGAACATTTGGGGGACTATAATCAGGTCCGGCCACTGGTGCCACCGGGGAAATTAACCTATCTTCGGATTTTCGCGTTTTCATTCCCAAAGATGTTGTGGGCGTTTCAATGGGCAAGGCAAAATCAGATAAGCAGTGTTTCTGGCGCGATGCCGGTCTGCCGTTTGTCGATCTGCGCCGGGTCGATGACGGACGTGATGTTTGCTACGAACGCCACAGCCACGACACGTTTTCAATCGGCATCGTCAAGGGCGGGCGCAGTTCCTATTGGAACCGGGGCAGGATCCATGAAACCGGCAAGGGGTCGGTGGTGGTACTGAACCCGGAGGATGTGCATGGCTGTAACCCGGTGCCGGGTGGTGGATGGTGTTATGACATGCTGTTTGTTGATCCGGCGTGGCTTCTGGATTTGCAGGTCGAAATCGATGCCGATGCCGCCGGGCGGTTTGCGATGTTTTCCGACACGATCAGTCACAATCCGGTGCTGTATTCCGGTTTGCAAAACCTTGCCGATATATTGATTGATCCTGATTGCGACCGGCTGGCCAAGGAAAGCACGATGGTCTCGTTCTTTGCCGATCTGCATGTGGTGCTGGACCGGCGCGGCATCCTGCATAAGGGGGGCGGTGCGACGGATAAAAGCAAGATGAGCCGGGTCGCGGACTATATCCGGACCTATTGCGCCGAAGACGTCAATCTGGATGACCTTGCCGGGGTGATTGGTGTTTCGCGATCCTATCTGGTGCGCGCGTTCAAAAAGGCACATGGCATGACGCCCTATGCCTATCTGATCAATTGCCGGGTGCAGAAGGCGCGCCATGCCCTTAAACGCGGGGAACGGATTGTTGACGTTGCCCTTGATTGCGGCTTTGCTGATCAGGCGCATTTTCAGCGGGTTTTCAAACGCCTGATGGCGACCACGCCTCGCCATTATGCGATGGCGCATGTTGCGTGATGCCATCAGTTGATGATCAGATAGGCCGCACTCGCCACCAGCAGCAATGCCATGATCCGGTTAAACAGCCGGATATGGGCGGCATCGTTTAAAAACCGACCCAGAAACGCCCCGGCATAGGCCCAGCACGTGACCGAGGCAAAGCACACCGCGAAATAAAGCACGGTAAATTCCCATACCAGTGCTGGTGCACCATTGGCGGCATAGGCCCCCATACCGGCAATCGCGGCAAGCCATGCCTTGGGATTGACCCATTGCAGCAATGCACCGGTGATCATCGATGGCCCCTTGTCCGCGCGGGTTTTGCCAAGCGTCCCTGACGCGGTGGCAAGTTTGAAGGCCATGAACAGTAAAAAGGCGACCCCGGCCCATTGGATGATTGTTGTCAGGTTCGGGAAAATCACCAGCAATTCATGCAAGCCCAGTCCGATCAGAAGCAGCAACAGGCAAAAACCGCTGGTAGCACCAAACACAAGGCGCAGGCTGGGACGAAAGCCGTAATGCACGCCGGAGCTCAGGATCAGGATATTTACCGGTCCGGGCGTGATGGAGGCAGCAAGCGCGAAGGCAGCCATTGAAAGATACAGGCTTGGGGCGGCGGCAAGCATGGGGTGACGATCCTTTCTGGTTATTCTGATTGCCAGAATGCGCCGCAGGTCCCGGCGTTTATTGAACGATATTGCCCTGCCTGTTTTGATCGTCCCAAAAAAACGGCATCCGGGTGTTGGCCCGAATGCCGTCTTGGACGGATCAATTACCTCGGGGGAGGTGATCCGCTTGGTTTATGTCAGCTTCATCAACTGTTCCGCACAGGCGTCGGCGATTTCCTTGGTCGGTGCATCGTTACCGGGCATGGTGGCCCAGCCGCCTTCAACAACGAAATCATCGCGCTTGTAAGAGCTTTCCTCTTTAAGGGCGGCAAGCTGCATGGTCTGGTTGTTTGGTGTCTGGGTTTTGAACTGTGCCACACAGATCGGCGCAAGTGCGGTAATGACCGCATCCTTGCTTTGCGTGTTGGCCATTTCGGTTGCAGTACTACCCGAAACGACCCAGCTTGCGCTAAATCCGATAATTGTGATGGCAACCGCACCGAGGACACCGCCACAGATAGCAGGTTTTACCCAGACTGGAAT
>CBIHMD010000490.1:0-2921 GCA_966210655.1 uncultured Thalassospira sp. | reverse complement strand
TTGTCATGCTTTTCGGACGCTGGCTCGTGCCAGCGCGCCAGCGCGCCGGGGCAGAGGGATTTGAAACCGGTGCCTACCTGACCGAGGCACGCATCGCCCCAGGCAGCAAGGCAATCGGCATGATGTTGCGCGACGTGAACCGCGAACTGGAAAAAGGCGATGCACAGGTCATCGGCCTGATCCGCAATGAAAACCGCATCCCCGCGCCCAATCCGTTTCGCGAAGTCCACGAAAACGACATCCTGATCATCGAAGCAGAGCCCGAAGCACTTGCCGTTGCCCTTTCCGCACTTGACCTCAAACTCGAAGAAGAGTTGCGCGACCTTGAAGCACAGGCAAAAACTGCAAACGACAAGGACAAAAACCCGAGAGACACAAAAGCCGCCAAGGCAAACAATATTGCCGAAACCACAGATGCCAAGACAGCAAACCCGAAAGACCGGGAAACCAAGCCGGACGATAGCCGTCGCGCTGCGATCCAGTCCGATGACATCGCCCTGATGGAACTGGCTATTCTGCCCAATTCGGGCTTTATCGGCCGCTCGGCAACCGACATCAATCTGCGCACGCATTATGGCGTCAACCTTCTGGCAGTATCACGGCAAGGCCAAAGATCAACGGCGCGCCTTCGCACCATGTCGATGAAGGCCGGCGACGTCCTTCTGATGCAGGGGCCACCGGCCGCTATTCAGGATTTTGCATCGCGTCTTGGCTGCGTGCCACTGGCCCAACGCTCGCTTCGCATCCCTGATAATGCACAGGCGCTCAAGGCTTCCGCCATCATGGCTGTTGCCATCGGTGCCGCCGCATTTGGCGTTATGCCCGCCGCGGTAGCCTTTGCCATCGGGGTTCTGATCGCAATGGTGATGCGCGTGGTAGCACCGCGCAACGTCTATGACGCGGTTGACTGGCCGGTGATTGTCCTGCTGGCCGCATTGATTCCGGTGGCAACTGCCATGGAAACAACCGGCACGGCCGATCTTGTCGCCCGCTTCCTGTTAAACTGGGTCGCACAGGGGAATGCCGTCATCGCGCTTGGCCTGATCCTGATCATCACCATGACGCTATCGGATTTCATGAACAATGCGGCCACGGCGGCTGTCATGTGTCCGATTGCGATTGGCAGTGCGGGGCATCTCGACGCCAATCCCGACGCCTTCCTGATGGCGGTCGCCATCGGCGCATCCTGCGCCTTCCTCACCCCCATCGGGCATCAGAACAACACCCTGATCCTCGGCCCCGGCGGCTTCCGATTTGGCGATTACTGGCGGCTCGGCCTGCCGATTGAAATCATCGTCGTCGCGGTGGGTGTGCCGATGTTACTGTGGGTTTGGCCGTTGTAATTTAGTGTGTAAATTTGTGTGAACCGGCCTATTCCTGAAGAGAATGCACAAAAGCTTGAATTATCAGATGCTAGATTCCGGTGTAAGGTTTGAGAATGACACTACTTGATGAATAGTCCTTTCAAATCCCTCTCTATTGTATAGGAGGACAATGGAACACGAATTACTTAGACCAAAGCCAACGACCTTGCTTGTTTTTATAGATGAAACAGGCAACGAGGACTATAGCGACCCGAAAAATCCAACTTTCGGAAGAGGTGGGTGCGCAGTAATTGGACGAGACTATCATTCGTTGATCAAAAAGCCGTGGCGACATCTCAAAAGAGAACGTTTAGGTGGAGCAACCAAGCCTTTCCACGCAACCGAATTTGAACAAACCCGACCAAATAAACGTCAAATAAATGGGATCAATAGTTTTCTGAGGAAACCGTTCTGGCGTTTTTCCACAATGAGCGATTCCAGAACAGAGTTCCCAACTGATATTGACGGACATCGTGCTATTTCTGTAGTGACGATCAACTTTATCAGGCAATTGATGCGTACTTACAATAATGTGACTGATGTAGCGCTAATCTTTGAGGCATCAGGCCGGGGCGACAATTTAGTAAAACGTGACTTTGACTTAGCAAACCTGAATTTGGTTAATGGTGCAGGTAAACTAGTTGAAGTCGAAGGATGCTTTATGGGGAAGAGCAGTCTCGAACCCGGCCTCGAAGTGGCTGACTTAATTGTTCATACATCAGGCCGCCAACGACGCCACGAAGTTGCTGGCAAAGAAGGTAAGGTCAAGGATTTCGAGTGCACCTTCTGGCATAGCCCCATTCCGCCAGCTTTCATGTCCATCGACAATAAGACGCTGACCGAACTAGCTGCCACGACCCAACCAAGTAACCCATACTGATTTCAGCCTCCCCCTCTTTCAGCTTTATCCTACATCGACATCATGGCCTCATAAAAAAGGCGACCCACATGGATCGCCTTTCATACTCGTGTCATGTAATTGCAAACGTTAGCTATCAAACCCAAGGTTCGGCACCGCAACGCCATTGGCGCGACACGCCGAAATCAGAGTGTTGTTCAGAAGACACGCAATCGTCATCGGGCCGACACCGCCCGGAACCGGCGTAATCGCACCGGCGACTTTGGATGCAGTTTCAAACTCTACATCCCCGACCAGCTTCATTTTGCCTTGTGCCCCTTCAACCCGGTTGATACCAACATCAATCACCGTGGCACCCGGCGCAATCCAGTCGCCCTTGATCATGTTCGGGCGCCCCACCGCGGCAACGACGATATCGGCACGGCGGACTTCTTCGGGCAGATCACGGGTGCGCGAATGCGCGATGGTCACCGTGCAGCTTTCTTTCAAAAGCAGCTGCGCCATCGGCTTGCCAACGATATTGGACCGACCGACAACCACCGCCCGCATCCCCGAAAGATCACCAAGCGTGTCTTTAAGCAGCATCAGGCAGCCATACGGCGTGCAGGGTGCAAATCCCTCGCCCCCGGTCGCCAGCGCACCGGCATTGACGACATGAAATCCGTCAACATCCTTGGCCGGATCGATGGCTGCAAGGA
>CBIHMD010000489.1:0-2937 GCA_966210655.1 uncultured Thalassospira sp. | reverse complement strand
GGTAATGTTTACAGAACAGGCGGTCCACCTGCCAGGACCCAAGACCCAGAAGGATCACAAGCGCAAGACCGGTGCAGATTTTGATCGCGGGGCTTGGGCGTGTCGTCAGAAGCGGCATCTATTGGGTTCAATCCTGTTCGGAGGTCGACCGGTGGCGATATTGCAGCGCCACCATGAGGCCTTTTAACGGTCGCAGCAAGGCCAGTGTTACCCCGATGATGGTCGGGAACCATAACACCGCATGCAGCCACAAGGGCGGCATATAGGTCATCTCGACCCAAAGGGCCAGCGGCACCACGACAAAACCGAGAATGAAGATGATGAATACGGCGGGACCATCACCGGCATCATGACCACGAAGGTCAAGACCGCATTGCGCGCAGCTTTCACGAACCGTCAGAAAGCCCGAAAACAGCTTTCCCCCGCCACAGCGGGGGCATTTGCATGCCAGCCCGGTGCGGATGGGGGAAAGTGCAGGATAATAATCCGTGGTCATAGGCTGACCGGGTCCTTTTATTCGCCGCCCCAGATGTAAACGGCAAAGAACAGGAACAGCCAGACAACGTCAACGAAGTGCCAGTACCACGCAGCAGCTTCCAGACCGAAATGATGGTCCGGTTTGAAGCCGTCCTTGATCGCCCGCACAAGACAGACCGCAAGGAACACGGTGCCGACAAACACGTGGAAACCGTGGAAGCCGGTCGCCATATAGAAGGTCGACGAATAAATGCCATCGGCAAAACCGAATGCGGCATGGCTGTATTCATAAGCCTGCAGGCACAGGAAGATGACGCCAAGGCCAACGGTCAGCGCCAGCCCCTGCACCATGTCCTTTTTCTTGCCTTCAAGGCAGCCATGATGCGCCCAGGTAAGAGTACAGCCCGAAAGCAGCAGAATCAGGGTGTTGATGAACGGCAAATCCCACGGATCAAGAACCTCAACACCTGCGGGCGGCCATTCGGTCACACCGGGGCTGAAAATCACAAATGCGTTGTGGAAGAATGCCCAGAAGAAGGCGACAAAGAACATCACCTCGGACGCGATAAACAGCGACATGCCATACCGCAAGCCGATCTGCACAACCTTGTTGTGGTAGATGCTGGACTCGCTGATCACGTTGCTCCACCAGCGGAACATCACGAACAGGATGCCCGCAAGGCCAAGTGCTGCCAGCCAGAAATCTGTCGGCGCACGATCCGAATGCATGAACATGACCATGCCACCGGTAAACAGCCCTGCCGACATCGCAGCCACCAACGGCCACGGGCTCGGGTCTACCAGATGGAACGGATGTTTCTGAGCGTGATCACTCATTCCTCGCCCCCCTCAATCCTCACAAATGAAACCTTTAAAGCTCTCTTCATTGGAAACCCGGACAAAAGCCCTAGCCTCCCTTTCCTTGGTCCCCGTCCGGACCTTCAACCGATGCCTCGGCCTTATAGAAGGTATAGGAAAGGGTAATCGTCTTGACGTCCTTGGTATTCGGGTCTTCTGCAATCGCCGGATCGACATAGAAACTGACCGGCATATCAACGCGCTGGCCGGGTTCAAGCAACTGCTCGTCAAAACAGAAACAGGCGATCTTGCTGAAATACTGTCCGGCTTTAAGCGGTGTTACATTGTAAACCGCCTGACCGATGATCGGTTTGACCGACATGTTCTCGGCCATGTAGTGGGCAAGGTTGTCCTCGCCCAGCTTCACGGTCATTTCGCGCTGTTCGGGCTTGAACTGCCACGGCAGGCGGGAATTCACATCGGCATTGAACCGGATTTTGATCGTCTTTTCCGAAACATCACGCGGCGCATCGGTGCCAACCTGCGTCGTGCCACCATAACCGGTCACCTGACAGAACAGCGCATAAAGCGGGACCGAGGCATAAGACAAACCGATCATGCCGCCAACAACGGCAACACAACTCAGCAATACGCGCTTGTTGCGCGCCTTTGTTTTATCCGCATGCTTCTGATCAGCCATATATGCCCTAGCTCATCTTAAGAATGGTGATGGCGAAAAACAGAACCGCCAACCCACCAAGAATGACAAGAAACGTCCAGTTCTTCTTGCGCCGCTTGGCGTAAAACGCGTCGAGTTCGGCTTTGGTCATTTTTTGCTCGGTCATGCCAGATATCCCCTGATCCAGACATCGGCGACCATCGCACCAAACAGGACAAACAGATACAGGATCGAATATCCGAACATCTTGTGCGGTGCCTTTTCCTCGGCATTGCGCAGCACGCGAACCGCATGGCGCAGGAACCACAAACCGGTCAGTCCCGCCGTCGCACCGTAAAACACGCCAAGCAACCCGGTCGCAACCGGCACAAACGTGATCGGCAACAGCAGGATCGTATAGATCAGCATCTGCTTCTTGGTCGCGGCCTCACCGGCCACAACCGGCATCATCGGAACCCCGACCTTGGCATAATCACCACAGCGAAACAGGGCCAGGGCCCAGAAATGCGGTGGCGTCCACATAAAGATAATCAGAAACAGCGCAATCGAATTGATATCAATCCCGCCGGTCACTGACGCCCAGCCGATCATCGGGGGGAATGCCCCGGCGGCACCGCCAATGACGATATTCTGGGGTGTGCTGCGTTTAAGCCACATGGTGTAAACGAACACGTAAAACGCAATCGATACCGCCAGAAGGGCCGCAGCCGCAAAATTGATCGCAACCGCCATCACGGTCACTGAAAGGATGGATAACGCAATCCCCAGCGAAAGCGCCTCGTCGGCGGGCACACGCCCCGCCGGGATCGGGCGGTTCTGGGTGCGTTTCATATGAAGATCGATATCGCGGTCGTACCACATATTGATCGACGCCGCCGCCCCGCTGGCAACGGCAATACAGGCAATCGCAACCAGTGCCAGAAACGGATGGATCGTTCCCGGCGCAATCAAAAGACCCACGGCACCGGTGAACACCACAAGGG
>CBIHMD010000488.1:0-2941 GCA_966210655.1 uncultured Thalassospira sp. | reverse complement strand
CTCGATGAGTGTCTTGGCTCTTTCTTTAAGCCCTGACATGCCTTTGATCAAGATTTCTTTTTGCGCTGCGTCAATTGCATCGACGCCAATCTGTTTTGCGATCAGCGGTGCAATGTCGTTTGCAAGGCGGGTATCGTCTGCCTGACGCAGATAAACGCCATTCAGGTTGGTTAGTTTGGCGAAGTCAAAGCGGGAGGCACCCTTGCCAACATCTTTGACGTCAAACCATTCGATGGCCTGTTCCTGGGATATGATTTCCTCGTCCCCGTGACCCCAGCCAAGACGCAGCAGGTAGTTGTTCACGGCTTCGGGCAGGAAACCCATTTCATCGCGATAGGCTTCAACACCGAGCGCCCCATGGCGTTTGGACAGCTTTGCGCCGTCTGGCCCATGGATCAGCGGAATATGGGCGAAGGTCGGGACATCCCACCCCATCGCGTCATAAAGTGCTTTCTGGCGGAACGCATTGGTCAGGTGGTCATCACCACGGATCACGTGGGTAATGCCCATATCATGGTCATCAACCACGACCGAAAGCATATAGGTCGGGGTGCCATCGCCGCGCAGAATGACGTAATCGTCAAGCTGATCATTGGCAACGCGGACATCGCCCTGTACCTGATCGGAAATAACCGCATCGCCAGTTTGTGGCGACTTGAGGCGAACGACCGGCTTGACGCCAGCAGGGGCTTCGGAGGCATCGCGGTCGCGCCAGGTGCCGTCATATTTCATCGGGCGGCCTTCGGCGCGGGCCTTTTCGCGCATTTCCTGAAGCTCTTCGGGCGAGCAATAGCAATAATAGGCTTTGCCGGCCTTGATCAGTTCATGGGCGACTTCGGCATGGCGGTCGCGACGGGCGAACTGGAAAGTCGGTTCTTCGTCTGCGGTCAGGCCAAGCCAGTTCAGCCCGTCAAAAATGGCTTCGACGGCTTCGGGGGTGGAACGTTCCCGGTCAGTGTCTTCGATGCGCAGCAGGAATTTGCCGCCGGTGTGTTTGGCATAAAGCCAGTTATAAAGGGCGGTGCGTGCGCCGCCGATATGCAGAAACCCGGTCGGAGACGGGGCAAAACGGGTAACAACCGTCATTCACTCTATCCGTTGGCTGGATGTTGTTGCTTGTCGTAATGACTTTTGGCGTGCACGCTATAACACATATGCGGCGGTGTTGCACCACAGCCGATGATAGATAGAAACTGTGTGCCGGGCAGGCTATTGTACATTCGTCGAATAAGTCGTGATGGAATTAATAAAAATCAATATGTTGCGGGATTAATTTCGCAAACTGGATTGTTATTGGCCGAGGGCAGAAATTCCTGGATCCTGTGCGCGGTTATATTCTTCGGGTTGGGATGTGCTGCGTATTTTTCACTTCCTGCGCGCCTTGGTGTTGAGCAATCGGGACTGGCGGTGATTCTTTCGCTGTCGGGATTGTGGATTTCGCGACGCCGGGTTTCAGCTTTTTTCGGCTTTTTGCTGCTTGCCGGGTTTTGCACCGGGTTACTGGTCGCATCGCTTCATCTTGAAACATCCCCGTCGAACCTTCCGGCCAAAACGCTTTATATGACCGAGATCGAAGGCGATATCACGTTGTTGGAGCCTCGCGGCGGCAGGATGCGCATGACGGTGGCGCCGGTTCGGATTGATGGGCTTGAGGATCGGGAATTTGACTGGAAGGTCCGTTTGAGCTTGCCAGGTGGTGATGATCTTGCGGTTGGTGACCGGATTATTGCATCGGCGCGGTTGTTTCCGTTGCGCGCGGCATCCGTGCCGGAGGACCCGGATTTTTCACGGCGGTTGTATCTGGACGGAATCGGTGCGACCGGGTTTGTTTTCGGCCACAGATACAGTGTGACGAAGGCCGCCGGGACGGGAATGATGCAACCGTTATCCGAGCAGATCGAATATTTGCGCCTTGCGATCATGGGGGAAATCGACCGCGTTCTTGCATGGCCGGAATCCGGAATTGCCAAGGCGCTGATTGTTGGTGAACGCGGTGATGTCGGCGAAGATACGGCGGATGATCTGCGCAAATCCGGGCTTGCGCATCTGCTGGCGATTTCCGGTCTGCATATGGGGCTTCTGAGCGGGACGGTATTCTTTTTCCTGCGGTTCGGTCTTGCGGCCATTCCGGCGATAGCGCTTCGATATCCGATCAAGAAATGGGCGGCCATCGGGGCGATGATGGCCGGGGTCATTTATCTTGGCTTGTCTGGCGCAACCGTTCCGACTCAGCGTGCCTTTATCACCCTGATGATCGTCTGGGTGGCGCTGTTGCTGGATCGGCGGGCGATATCGCTCCGGCTGGTGGCGGTTGCGGCACTGGTTGTTTTGATCCTGCGGCCCGATGCGGTTCTGGGGCCGAGTTTTCAGCTTTCCTTTGCGGCGGTGTCGGTGCTGGTGGCGTTTTATGACGGGCCGGGGCGGCGATGGTTTGATGCATCGGGTGACAGGTCACGATTGTTTCGGCTTTGGCTGTTTTTTGCCGGGCTGGTGATTACCGGCGTTCTGGTAACCGCAGTGACCGCGCCGATTATCGGGTTTCATTTCGGACGGATTTCGATGATCGGGGTTCTGTCCAATCTGATTGCCATCCCGGTGATGGCGTTCTGGATCATGCCATTGATTGTTGCGGCGCTTGTCCTGATGCCGTTCGGGGCGGGGGCATTGCCCTTGTGGCTGATGAAACCGGGGTTGACCCTGCTGATAGAAACGGCCGGTCTTGCCGCCGATCAGGCATGGGGACTTTGGCATGTTGAACAGTTCAGTGCCGTGTTTGCCGCCGGTATGATGGTGGCGATTGCCTGGGTCCTTATCTGGCGACAGAACAGGGTGGTCTGGTTTGGTGTGATCCCGCTTTGTATCGCGATTACGGGGCAAATCCTGTATCGCCCGGCGGATATCCTTGTTTCCGGCGATCAGGAAGCCTTGGCGTTCCGGGACC
>CBIHMD010000487.1:0-2944 GCA_966210655.1 uncultured Thalassospira sp. | reverse complement strand
CATTGCCTGTATCCTCGCCTGTTCGATCAGCTTTTCCTATCTGCTGCTGCCGACCGGTTTTGGCGCGATTTACCTTAATGAAATCATGATGGCAAATGTCAACGACGTTGGCGCGGCCTACGACCTTTCCATGACAGCCGATATGGCTCCCAAGGCCATGTTCTTGCCGGTTATGGGGATTGTTGCCGGGATGCTGGTTGCGGTTTTCATCACCTATCGCAAACCGCGCGATTATGTGACCGACCCGGCTACTGAAAGCCATATCAATCCGGCCAAGCCCGTGTCGATCAATCCGCTTCAACTGCTGGCAACCGTTGCGGCCCTTGCCGTTGCGTTGATCTGCCAGTTGCAGTTTGACAGCCTTCTGGTCGGTGCGATGATCGGCTTTGTCATTCTGGCGTCGGCGGGCATTTTCCGCTGGCGGGCACAGGATGATGTCTTCACCGAAGGCATGCGGATGATGGCTCAGATTGCCGTGATCATCACCATCGCATCGGGCTTTGCCGGGGTGCTTGATGCCACCGGCGAAATTGCCCCGCTGGTGCAGACAAGCGCCGAACTGATCGGCGATAACAAGGCGATTGGTGCGCTCATCATGCTTCTGGTCGGCCTGTTCATCACCATCGGTTTTGGCGATAGCTTCGCCAGCGTGCCCATTCTGGCCCCGATCTATATCCCGCTGGCACTCGCCCTCGGTTTCTCGCCCATGGCAACCATCGCGCTTCTGGGGGCGTCGGCCGCCCTTGGTGATGCCGGATCACCGGCATCCACCATCACGCTTGGCGCGACATCGGGCCTTAATGCCGATGGACAGCATGATCATGTGAAGGATTCCGTGATCCCGACTTTCATCCACGCCAATTTCGGCATGGTCGTGTTTGCGTGGATTGCGGCGATGATCCTTTGATCAAATCAGCACAATAACGCCGTAACCAAACAACAAACCCGTCCGATATCCGTCGGACGGGTTTTGTTTTATCCCCCAAAATCCGGGGTTATTTCGCACCTGTCAGCCAATTAAACAGACCTTCGACAGCGCCCTTGCTGGTCGCATCCGACTGTGCAGCATCTTCGCGCACCAAAAGCCCGAACTGGCTTTTATAGACCGTATAGGCATTGGATATCTCGATATCGGTAAAAGTCGAACTGCCATATTCGGCATCAATCAGGAAATTCCAATCCGCCACCAGCTTGCCAATATCAATCCCCCTGGTCGCGCCAAGATCATAGGCCATATGCGGACGGGTGTTCTGATCTTCTATATCCTGGTATCGACCTTCCAGCCGCACCAGCTTGTAACGGGAATCCACGCCAAGAATATTGGCCCAAGGCTTGATCTTCACAAATTCCGCATCAATCCGCCACTGGTCGCCATAAATCACGTATTTGCCGGGAATGTCGTTGCCGGGCAATGTCAGATAGGCATTGTATTCCTGATCCCCGACTTCCTCAAACGTGATCCGCGCCACGGGCTCCTCGGCGGTCAGCCGGAAATAGGTTATGAAAATACCCGAGACCGATGTCACCAGCGCCAATGACAACATCACAATCGTAAAAACAGAGACTTTCAGAAGTCGGAACACTTAGCCCTCGGGATACCATTTCTGACTTAAAGACCGGCAAAAGTCATGTTTCGTTTCACATAGAAAAAGGGCGACCAAATGGCCGCCCTTCTCGTATTTCAACAGTAAAGCCAAATCACTCGTCCAGATGGCCGACGATCTCTTCACACATCTTTTTGGCGTCACCGAACAGCATCATCGTGTTGTCCTTGAAGAACAGCTCGTTCTGGATACCGGCGTAGCCTGCCGACATTGAACGCTTGATGAACAGAACGGTTTTGGCTTTTTCGACCTCAAGAATCGGCATGCCGAAGATCGGTGATGACGGATCGGTTTTGGCCGCCGGGTTGGTGATATCATTGGCACCAATCACAAAAGCCACATCCGCCGTGCCGAAATCGCGGTTGATTTCGTCCATTTCAAGCACGTCGTCATAGGGCACGTTGGCCTCGGCCAGAAGGACGTTCATATGCCCCGGCATACGGCCCGCCACCGGATGGATGGCATAACGGACATTAACGCCCTCGGCCTTGAGGATATCGCCCATTTCACGAAGCGCATGCTGTGCCTGTGCGACCGCCATGCCATAGCCCGGCACGATGATCACGCTGGACGCGTTCTTCATGATGAAGGCGGCATCATCGCTTGAGCCCGATTTGACCGAACGATCACCATCGGCTCCGACAGCAGGGCCTGCATCACCTTCGGTTCCGAAGCCGCCAAAGATGACGTTAAAGATCGAGCGGTTCATGCCCTTGCACATGATGTAGGACAGGATCGCCCCCGATGCGCCGACAAGCGCGCCGGTAATGATCAGGGCATTGTTCTGAAGCGTAAAGCCAATGCCACATGCCGCCCAACCCGAGTACGAGTTCAGCATTGAGACAACAACCGGCATATCCGCCCCGCCAATCGGAATAATCAGCGTCACACCAAGCACCAGTGCAAGTGCGACCAAAATCCAGAAGGCCGTGTGGCTTTCGGTGGTCACAACGATGATGCCAAACACTAGGATGCCGATAGCAATTGCAAGGTTGAGCATATGCTGCCCGGTAAAGCGAACCGGCGTACCCGATACGATCCCCTGCAACTTGCCAAAGGCAACAAGCGAGCCGGTGAAGGTAATGGCACCAATGGCAACGCCAAGGCCCATTTCAATCAGGCTGGCAGCACCGATATTGCCTGCCGTGCCAAGACCATAGGCACCCGGCGAATAAAGCGCCGCACCCGCCACAAATACCGCCGCCAGACCAACCAGCGAGTGGAAGGCAGCAACAAGTTGCGGCAGTGCGGTCATCTTGATCTTGAGCGCGATGACCGTACCAATGGCCACGCCGACCAGAATGCCGACAATGATGGTGGTATAGGACACGACTACGGGC
>CBIHMD010000486.1:0-2946 GCA_966210655.1 uncultured Thalassospira sp. | reverse complement strand
TTACCAGCTTCGAGGAGCGCAGGCTGCATCTGGGATATCGCACATTGGCCTTTTCCGTGGCAACGGTGTTCGGCCCGGCTGGAACAATCCTGCGCGGGCATGAGTTTCATTATGCTTCAACGATAAGCGCCAGTGGGGCGCCAATTGGCAGCATGATTACCGCAACCGGGGAAAATCTTGGTCCGGCAGGGTTAATGAACGGTTCGGTTTTCGGGTCGTTCTTTCATATGATCTGCCATCGCGATTGATTGTCGAACTTTTACGGATTGAACGCCGGTCATATGTTACAATCTGCCAACAACAATACGATTGCCCGACGAGAGAGATGATGACAGAGCCGACGCCCGAGGCAGGTGACGCCCCGTTCTGGGAAACCAAGACACTTGATGAAATGACAAAAGCGGAATGGGAATCCCTTTGCGACGGCTGCGGCAAATGCTGCCTGCACAAGCTTCAGGATGAAGATACCGACTTTGTTTATTATACTTCGGTGGCCTGTCGTCTTTTGGATTGCGAAACCTGCAGCTGCAAGGATTACCCCAACCGGACAAAGCATATACCCGATTGCGTGCAGCTTTCGCAGGAAAATGTCACGACCCTGTCCTGGATGCCATCGACCTGTGCCTACCGGTTGATGTCGGAAGGTAAAGGGCTTCCTGATTGGCATCCACTTGTCACGGGTCGACCGGATTCTACGATTATGGCGGGTATGTCGATCAAGGGGTTGGTGATTTCCGAGGACGATGCCCATCCCGATCTGACTCGCTATATCGTAAAGTGGCCTGCCTGAAGCCATAATCACAGGTAGATTCACCTATGCCAAAATAGGTGGTTGAATACTCCTTAAGTATAGGTATGATCCGCTACGAACAATTGTGCTGCATATGCGTAATTGTTCGTTTTGTTTTTACGTATGCCTATAGATGACCGGGTTTACAGTTAAAAATCCGGACAGCACAGGGAAGATATCCGGATGGGTTTAGCATCACTTTTCAAAAATGGCAGTTCTCTGGAAGCGCAGCAGATTGTAAATGCGCTGAGCCTGTCGATGGCTTTTATCGAGTTTTCAATTGATGGTAAAATTCTGACGGCCAACGAGAATTTCCTCAAGACGATGGGGTACACACTCGAAGAAATCGTCGGCAAGCATCACGTGATGTTTGTGCCGGGCGAAATTGCCAACAGCGATGATTATCGCAATTTCTGGGTTCAGCTTCGCAACGGAAAGTTTTCGTCAGGTGCGGTGCCGCGCGTGCGCAAAAATGGCGAAATGCTTTGGCTTGAGGCGACCTATAATCCGGTTCTTGGCAAGGACGGAAAGCCGATCAAGGTTGTGAAATTTGCAACCGACATCACGGCCCGCCGCGTTGAACGCGCTGTTTTGCAAAGTGTGTTTGACGCAATCGAAAAATCGCAAGCTGTCATCGAATTTGACCTGAACGGTAAAATCCTTAAGGCAAACAAGAACTTCCTTGATGTCATGGGTTACAGTCTTGATGAGGTTGTCGGCAAACATCACAGCATGTTTGTTGAACGCTCGGACCGCGATTCCGTCGAATACCGTTCGTTCTGGAAGGCCCTGAATTCCGGTAACTTCCATGCAGGCCAGTTCAAGCGTGTTGGCAAGGGAGGCAAGGAAATCTGGATCGAGGCATCCTATAACCCGGTGCTTGATCCGGTGGGTAAACCGTTCAAAGTGATCAAGTTTGCGACCGATATTACGGAACAGACCCAACTGTTGCTTGATCTTAAAGGTATGATTGACAAGAACTTTACCGAGATTGACGGCAATATCTCGGCGCTTGGTAATTCGGCCGATCAAAGTGTCAGCGCGTCCGAAGAAACGTCACATACGGTGCAGACCGTTGCAACCAGTGCAGAACAGATGGCGGCATCAATTGCGGAAATCTCGCGGAGTATGGCGCAATCGCGTGACGAAACCGAACGTGCGTTCGATCAGACTGTCAGCGCCAACAATTCGACCCAGCGGATGGCAGAAGTTGTCCATTCGATGGGCAGCATTGTTGAAGTCATTCAGAACATCGCCGGGCAGATCAACCTGTTGGCGTTGAATGCGACGATTGAAAGTGCGCGTGCGGGTGATGCTGGCAAGGGATTTGCGGTTGTTGCAAACGAGGTCAAGAACCTTGCAAATCAGGCGGCGCGTGCTACCGAACAGATTTCCGATGAGATTTCGGGCATCCAGTCGATTTCGTCCGAGGTTGTCGGTGCGCTTGAAACCATTCGCCATTCGGTCGAAACGGTGCGCGACAGCGTGACCAACATTTCGTCCGCGGTAGAGGAACAAAGTGCCGTCACCGAAGGTGTTTCGGAAAATATGCGCATGATGGCAACAGCGGTCGATGGTCTGTCGCGCAACCTTGATTCGATCAAATCGACCACCGGGATGGTTGCCGACTCGGTCAGTCGCACCCGCGATGCTGCCGAGGTTCTGGCACGCTAAACGTTATATTTCCTATACAACTGTATCAGATTGCAGGGTGACTGGCATGTTCGGTCACCCTGTTTCGTTTGTACCGTGACGGTTTCAAGACTTTATCGCGAAAACAAATTTGAACAGCTTGCCTATTGTTTCCTGTCTCAGCAAAAATAGACATTCTTGCAAATGATCCGCAAACAACGCGGTGACGGGGAATGGCCAGTGAATATATGCGCATAGATGTTTTGGGGGTTGGCGAGGCATTTGACCCCGTCTTTGAAAATTCGTCCGTTGTGGTGACGGCTGACGGGTACCGCCTGATGATTGATTGCGGCGCAACCGTGCCGGGATTGCTGATGCGCAAATTTCCCGATCCCGATGCGATTGATGCGATTTACTTTACCCATATGCATCCTGATCATGTTTTCGGTCTGGTTCCGGTAATGTTGAACTGGCGCGACGATGGCCGGTCAAAACCGGTTCATATCATCGCGACACCAGCCGTT
>CBIHMD010000485.1:0-2948 GCA_966210655.1 uncultured Thalassospira sp. | reverse complement strand
GAAGACCACCATCATCGAAACCGCGATGACCAGCGCATCCATCATCGAAAATGCAACAAGTGCAACACCTTCGATGAACAGCGCCAGAAACAGGAACTTGACCCGCCCCGAAAGCCCGCCCTTGGCGGCAAACTTGTCGGAAAACACCCCGCCCAGCGTGCGGGCAAAGATATTCATCAATCCGAACAGACCGGCAATCAGACCGGCAGTCTGAAGGCTTAATTCAAACCGGTCGAAGAAATAGATCGCGGCGATATTATTGATGGTCAGTTCGACGCCGAAACACGCCCCATAAACCAGAAACAGCGCCCAGACGCGGTAATCCTTGGCCGCGGCCAGCATGCCCTTGGCAGCACCGGCATGATCGTCTTCCGCTGACAGGGCACCGCTTTTACGCATATCGGCATAATTGCCATCCGGCGCATCGGTGGTAAAGAACCAGTAAAGCACCGCAACCACCAGCATGATCACGCCGGGGAAGACCATCGCCAGGCGCCAGCCCATGGTTTCCGAAACGCCAAAGCCAAGCACCATGGCAAGGATCAGCGGCATGACCATCTGCGTCACACCACCGCCAAGGTTACCCCAGCCCGCCGTGGTCGCGTTTGCCGTGCCGACAACGTTCGGCGCAAACATGGTCGAGGTATGATACTGCGTGATCACAAACGATGCCCCGATCGAGCCGATGGCAAGACGGGCAAGCAGGAATGTTTCATAGCTGTCGGCAAGCCCGATCAGCATGACCGGCAAAGAACCGATAACCAGCAAGGCCGTATAGGTCTTGCGCGGGCCGATCTTGTCACACAGCGGACCGATCAGAAGACGGACCAGAACCGTGATGGCGACAGATGCGATGATGGTATTGCCGATTTCACCCTTGGTCAGGCCAAGATCGTCACGCACAAGCGGCATCAGCGGTGCGATACCGAACCAGCCAAAGAAACACAGGAAGAACGCAAGCCAGGTCAGGTGAAAAGTCCGCATCTGGACAGTCTTGAGACTGAAAAGATTGATCCGCGGAGCCTTGTTTTTGATTTCCATAACAATGAAGCCCTTCGTTTGGATCGCTCCCAACCGGCTCTCCGATTGTTGCGACCGACGGTTATTTCCCCAAGGGCCGCACGCTTCATCAGATGGATTCCGCTGGCGGCCCGTCATTCGTTTCGACTGCGGCTGCGCCATCGTTGCGCGCCAAAATCGAACGTCTGATCGCCCGCCATTGGACGAAGAACTGTGAGTCACCCGTCATTGGGCCTGCTTCCGTCGAAGCGGCTCACACGAAACAAGTTGTGCAAACCGCGCGCCAATTTTTTCGCAACGCGGAATTTTTCAAATAATCAACTGAAATCCAATGCATTTTAACCACCGCAACTGCACAGACGAAAAACCCGTCCCGTCTGGGAACTGTGCGATTGCACATTTTTTAATCTCACCATTTTCCTTGTGGTTATTTTTTAAACAATCATAGGTTTTACCTCATTCCTGCACATTTCCGGCACACCTGAAATCGGGCCTGAAATCAGTATCTTGCAAGTTTTTCGGCGCAATCTGCAGTTCTGGCACGCAACTTGTATAGTAAGGGACAGAGCGCGGGCAAGGTCGCCTGCTGCCACGGCAGAAATGCCAAACCCATATATAGAATCCAATGGCGGGTTCACCCGGATAACGACGTCCGTTGCGAGATTGCCTTTTTGACAGGCAGTGCGCACCGGGCGTTTTTTTTTGCCAATTCGCTTCCCGCGATCAGGAGCCAGAGACAAATGAACCACGTCCCTGCCGCACTTACCAAGAAACCCCACCTTGTCGTGATCGGCAACGGCATGGCCGGCATGCGCACCGTCGAGGAAATCCTCGGTCGCGCCCCGGACAAATACGAAATCACCGTTTTCGGTGCCGAGCCACGCGTGAACTATAACCGCATCATGCTCTCCCCGCTTCTGTCGGGAGAAAAGGAATTCGACGATATCGTCATCAATACTGCCGAATGGTATCAGGAAAACCGCATCCATCTGTTTTCCGGCGATCCGGTGGTTGAAATCGACCGTGCCCGCAAGGTCGTCATTTCCAAAAGTGGCACCGAAACCGCCTATGACCAGCTTCTGCTGGCCACCGGTTCCGACCCGATCATGATCCCGGTTCCCGGTCACAAGCTTTCAGGTGTTGTGACCTTCCGCGATGTCGATGATGTCGATGCCATGCTGAAAACCGCCGCGAATGGCGGCCCCGCCGTCGTCGTCGGCGGTGGTCTTCTGGGCCTTGAAGCCGCTGTTGGCCTGCAGGCGCGTGGCATGTCGGTCACCGTCCTGCATCTGGCCGGTCACGTGATGGAACGCCAGCTTGATCCGTCGGCGGGTTATCTTATGGCACAGGAAATTGGCCGTCGGGGCATCAATGTCATTACCGAGGCCGACACCGCCGAAATCGTCGGCACCGATTGCGTAACTGGCGTCCGGCTTAAAGACGGGCGCATGATCCCGGCTGATCTGGTGGTCATGGCTGTCGGCATCCGCCCCAACGGACGCCTTGCCGCAAACGCGGGACTGACCGTCGAACGTGGCATTGTCGTTGACGATGTCATGACCACCAGTGATCCGGATATCTTTGCCGTTGGCGAATGCGTGCAGCATCGCGGCCAGTGCTATGGCCTTGTTGCGCCGCTGTTTGAAATGGCAAAATCCTGTGCCGATCATCTCGCCGAAATCGCAACCGATGGCTATGCCGGTTCGGTCACCTCGACCAAGCTGAAAGTCACCGGGGTCGATGTTTTTTCCGCCGGTGATTTTTCCGGCGGCGGCGAAACCGAAGAAATCGTCTTCCGCGATGCCGGACGCGGCGTTTACAAACGCATTGTTCTGGAAAACGGCAGGATCAAGGGTGCCGTCCTTTACGGCGATACATCCGATGGCGGCTGGTATTTCCAGCTAATGAAGGACGGACAAGACGTAGCC
>CBIHMD010000484.1:0-2950 GCA_966210655.1 uncultured Thalassospira sp. | reverse complement strand
GCACGATATCGAAGGCTATCAGATCGATAAAAACGCCAATAAGTGCCTGTCATGCCATGCGCGGTCGCGCACGGGTGACAGCGGTGCGCCCATGGTATCAATCACCCATTTCATGGATCGTGATGGCCAGTTTCTGGCCGCGGTCAGTCCGCGGCGCTATTTCTGCACGCAGTGCCATGTGTCACAGCGCGAAGTCGAACCACTGGTCGGTAACAGCTTTGTCGATATCGATGCATTACTGCCCAACAACAGCACGCGGATCGCGGAATAGGGAGATTGCCAATGTTCGATCTTCTGAAACGCTATTGGAAGGTCCTGAATTCACCAAGCGTGCATTTCAGCCTCGCCTTCCTGACGCTGGGTGGCTTTGTTGCCGGTGTTATCTTCTGGGGCGGTTTCAACACCGCACTTGAAGCCACCAACACCGAAAAGTTCTGTATCTCGTGTCATGAAATGCGTGACAACGTGTATGCCGAACTCAAATCGACCATCCACTATTCCAACCGATCCGGTGTGCGCGCCACCTGCCCGGATTGTCACGTCCCGCATGAATGGACAGACAAGATTGCCCGTAAGATGCAGGCTTCCAAGGAAGTCTGGGGCAAGATTTTCGGCACCATCAGCACGCGTGACAAGTTTGTCGAAAAGCGACTTGAACTTGCCCAGCACGAATGGGCACGTTTGAAATCCAACAATTCACTGGAATGTCGCAACTGTCATTCTGCGGAATCGATGGATACAACCCGCCAAAGCCCGCGTGCCGTCGAAGCACATGAGAAATTTTTGTTCACCGGACAAAAGACATGTATCGACTGTCACAAAGGGATCGCGCATCATCTGCCTGACATGTCGGGTGTTCCCGAGTGGCAGTAACCGATTTTCTGGCGTGATCGCACTCCTCTGGCGATCACGCCGAAATCCGCACGAAGGACGGGTAATGACGTTGATGATACTTGGTGATACCGGCATTTCACCAAATGGCGACCGGGGATAAATTTATGTTGGCTGGTGTCCCCTTTCTTCCTAAAGACGGTATCGACGATCTGCTTGATCGTCTGGCGAATCACATCGTTGCCAAAGGGCAGCGCGTCGCGGGCTATGTGCAAAAACGCCGTGCGGACCGTGATTGCGGAACGCTGGTTTATGTCCGTAACCTTGGCACTGGTCATGAAATGCCAATCACCAAAAACCGCGGTTCGATGGCACGTGGCTGCAAGCTTGATGGTGATGCACTGGCAACCCTGTCAGAACAGCTTGAAGGCGATCTGGATCATGCCCCCGATATCCTGATCATCGGGCGGTTCGGGCGCAGCGAAGCCGACGGGCGCGGATTGCGCGACGTGATATCAAAGGCGATGGATTTGGGAATTCCGGTACTGGTCGGTGTTCGCGATGAATATGACGCCGCGTGGCAGGGTTTCCACGGCGGTTATGCCCAAACCCTGCCCTTTGACGAGGCCGCGATTATCGCCTGGTGGCAGAAACAAGTACATGAACGCGAAACGCTGGATGCCTGACTACTGGTTTAATCAGGCCAAATCCTAAACGCCGCACGCACCAAGGTTGGCATCAACAATAACCCGCTTGTCAATCAGCACACGGGTCGCAAAACTTTCAAACCACGCCCCGAATGCCGCGTCATATTTGGCGCGTCCGGCACGTTGCTGATCGGGATTCTGACCATTCGGGCGCTCTGTCTTTTCCGCCGATTTCGCAAGCCAGCGTTCATGGGTTTCGTCATCGACCTCGGGATGGAACTGAATACCCCAGATGCGGTTGTCTATGTGATAGGCCTGATTGGGGAAAACCGAACCACGCGCCATCAATTGCGCCCCATCAGGAAGCTCGAACCCTTCGCTGTGCCAGTGATAAACCATCATTTCATCGGGGAAAAGGTCCCGTCCGAGTTCCGTTGCCTCGACCGGGTAATAGCCGATTTCGGTCATTCCGTCGACACGGGGTGAAACCCCCGCCCCCAGATGGCGCGCCATCAATTGCGCACCAAGGCAAATCCCCAGATACATCGCATTACTGCTCACAACATGAGGCAGCCATTCCATGATCTTTGCGACATTGGCCTCATGGTCGTCATTGGCACTCATCGGGCCGCCAAACACAATCGCCAGATGGTAGCCCGCCATATCGCTCGGCAGAATATCACCTTCACCCGGACGGCGAATATCGAACTCGTACCCGTACCGACGTAAAACGGTCCCCACCCGACCGGGCTGACCGGTGGCAGAGTTGAAAACCATCAAAACGCGCTTCACGGGACTTAATTCATTCATGCCGACCTCGTTGCTGCAATTGCGAAATGGTGGCGTTTTAGAACCGTTTTGACAAGCCCCGAAGCGGTAAAAGTCAAACAGCATGAAAAGGCCACCGCATTTCTGCGATGGCCTTCGTCTTCATACAATACCGGAATGCGGCTTATACGTTGAATTTAAAGTGGAAGATGTCACCGTCCTTGACGATGTAGGTCTTGCCTTCCTGACGCAGCTTGCCGTTATCGCGCGCACCGGCTTCACCGTTAAATTCGATGAAATCGTCATAGGCGATGGTTTCGGCCTTGATGAAACCGCGTTCAAAATCGGTATGGATGACACCGGCGGCATTGGGTGCGGTCGCACCGGAATAAACCGTCCATGCACGCGCTTCTTTCGGGCCAACCGTGAAGAAGGTCAGAAGTTTCAGAAGCTTGTAGCCTTCGCGAATAACACGCGTCAGGCCGGTTTCTTCAAGACCAAGACCTTCAAGAAATTCCTTCTTGTCTTCGGCACTGTCAAGCAGGGCAACTTCGGACTCGATTGCGGCTGAAATCACAACCGAACGCGCACCCTGTGAAGCGGCCATTTCGGCAACCTTGGCCGAAAGTGCGTTGCCATCGGCGGCACTGTCTTCGTCAACGTTGCATGCATACAAAACCGGCTTGCTGGTCAGAAGCTGCAAC
>CBIHMD010000483.1:0-2951 GCA_966210655.1 uncultured Thalassospira sp. | reverse complement strand
ACCGTCCCATCCTGATACCTGATTTCGACACTCGATACGGATCGTTGCAGCATCATCCCACGGGCCATCACCTCGGCCAGTGCAGCATCGTTTTTTAACACGGCCTCCGTTGCAACCGGCAAACTGCTGTCAACCACACGCTGATTGGACTGACGATAAACATCGCCAAGCCAGCGATAATCACTGCCAACCTGAAAAACCGTAATGGCAAAGCCAAGCAATATGGCGGCAATCAGGGAATATTTAAGCTGCCTTGCGGCGACCGAACTGCCAAGCTTCAGCGCAGACAGGTCTTGGGAATCATCGCTTCCTGTCTTGGACACGCTCTTCCTTTCAATTTCAGCTATTCCACTTCCGCGGACAGGTTTTCTATCCCGAACTGATAGTCTCTTTGTTGCGGTTTACCGGCAAGGCTGAATTGTGAAAAATCAATTCGGTCCCAGTCACGACTCCCCAAAACCTGTTTGTAGGTTTCGATATTTTCCGGCGTTATCGACTGCATTCTGAAGGATACTTCGGGATTTATTCTTAATCTTTCAACACCTTCAAGATAATCCTTCAGCACGACCATGATCCATGCTCCGGCCAGAAAATGTCCGCCGTGCGTCATGGTCATCTTGCCATTCTCGACATTTTCAAGCCCCTCGGCCGACCAGTTCAGTCCACCGACAAAGACGTCCTTTCCGGCAACCATTCCGGCCTCTTCGATCGCCTTGACGGCACCAAGAGCAATCGCATCATTCGCCGCCCAGACAGCATCCAGGCACCCACCTTTGGCGATCCAGTCCGCAGTACGTCGATATGCCTCGTCAAACGACCAGTTGGCAACAAGTCGACGCTGTTCTTTGAAAACCCGATAGCGCTGAAGCGCAAGGTCAAGCCCGTCCAGGCGTTGCAGGGATGCCGGTGTCAGACTGTCTCCGGCCAGCGACAACAAACAGATGTTTCCGGGGCTCCGCCCATGATTTTCCTCTCGCATGGCGGAAATAAGGGACCGGGCAATTTCGAACCCCGCCCGTTCATTATCGGGCGTCAGAGTTGCGATCCATTGTGTCAGTTCCTTGCCTGGACGGCCATATCGCTGCTTTTGCGCTTCTGTCAGATCGTTCAGAAGCATAAGGATCGGAATGCCATGTTCCTGCGCCTCAAGCACAATCCGCGTACCCTGCTGATGTTCATTCACCGCAATGATGTAATCAGGGGCGGGATTCATTGCAAAAGCACGATTGGCATTTTCCGCCATTCGCGCCCAGTTCCGGTCACTGTCAAAAATCGTCAGGTCAAAACCGAACTGATCGGCCGCCGCCTGCATCGTATCGCTGACATCCTTCCAGAACCCCCTGTCGCCGTAACCGGGATTGATAAAGGCAATGTGCGGTTTGTCTTTACGATCCGGTTCAGCCGCATTCGCGCTCATTGCTGCTGAAAAAAGCAGACAAAGCCAAACGAACCAAATTCCAAGCTTCAAAGACCGTTCCCCCGACACCGATCACAAATTTTTCTGCTGCACATCGTGCAACCTTACCTGTTTGCGTTCAGTGTCGCCGCAATACCGAATTATACCCGGCAGGTCAAATCAACTCGGCCCATACTTAAGGGTGGTCAGGATGCCAGCCCGGCCCCGTCAAAACGCAACAGAACCTCGTGCTGGACCGCTCGAAACAGGGCTGCATAGTCCAGATTTACATAGTCGATCTGCCATTCGACGAGTTTGGCAAATAGTTCGGCATTGGGCGCATCGATGAAAACCATCGTTTCAAGGCCGCGACTTTTTGCCGCCAATATCGCATCATGCGTCACATTGCCTTCAAGAAATTCGAAGATATGTGCCTGTTCGTGATGGATGGCATGTTCCAGCGAACCGGCAACATGAAGCTGAACATTGCGTTTCAAATCCGGGGCAACACGGCGCAGGTCATTGCGGATGTCGGCGGAAAAGGAGCTGACGAAAACGCCATGGCCGAACGCAAAATCATCCAGCATCTCCACAACCCTGCCTGCATCTGCCTGCTTGATCTCGCAATAGATTTTAACCCGCCCCTTCAGACGACGCAGAAAGTCTTCCAGTTTCGGCACCGGCTCACCGGCAAAAGCCGGATTGAACCATGAACCGGCATCCAATCGGTCAATTTCCGCACTGGTCATTTCTGCGATCATGCCGGTACCGTCCGTTGTGCGGTCCACTGTTTCGTCATGTATGACATACAGGACATCATCGGCGGATTGATGCACATCAAACTCGATATAATCTGCCCCTGCGATAATTGCACTTTCTGCACTGGTAAATGTATTTTCCGGCGCGTTAAGGCTGTCGCCACGATGATAGACAAGTTGTACTGGCTTCATGGGGCCCTCCATATGGCTCAATTGGCCGCAGGAAAGGTATGATGCCCGTCTGGCAACGGGCAAGCATGCAGGGCAAATTTAACCGTACTGTTACCTTGCAAAACGATGTTGTGATATCATCGGACACAGCAAATCATGCGCATCTCCGCAAAAGCGCGATGCTGAATGATATTGGCAAAAACGCGCATACACCTATCTGATGTCGCGCAACGCCCGGGCCAGTTCATCGGTCGACATATCTGCGCGGTTCTCTATCCCATGCTGCTTGGCAAGGTAATAAAGATCATCCCGACGCCATTTTTCATAGGCCGGTTCGAACTGTCTGTCTCGTGGTGACGTTCCTGGTGTGGTTCTAGAAAGTTTCTGATAGCTAGCCACTTTTGCCTCCTGAGGGGATGGTCTTAAGCGGAACTGGCATCGGGCTATTTCAATGCCCTTTATGACACTGCCATTATACTTGATGTGGGGCGAAATGACGGAATGTCTATGTTTTCGAATAAAATTTACCGATTTTTCCCGCAAAGTCATAATCTGAAATGGAAATTCCCGATCCCACATCGGTCAATGAATATAATTTATCAATAAAACATCGTCAGATCGTAGTT
>CBIHMD010000482.1:0-2964 GCA_966210655.1 uncultured Thalassospira sp. | reverse complement strand
GCTCAAGCGTGTTGATGTTGCTGTTTACGATGCGTTCGAAGCTGCAGCCAACGACACCTGGGAGCCGGGCGTAACCGTTCTTGGCCTTGCAGAAGGCGGTGTTGACTGGGCGCTTGACGAGAACAACGAAAAACTGATCACCGACGACATGAAAGCGGCTGTTGCCAAGGCCAAGGAAGAAATCATTTCCGGCAGCCTTGAAGTCCACGATTACATGAGCGACAGCGCCTGCCCGATGTAAGGCAGGACGAACAAACCGGGGATTTGTAGTGTCGGATACGATGCACCAAATGCACGGCGCCGGGGAGACCGGTGCCGTGCAGCCCGCTATTGAACTGCGCGGTATAGACAAGCGGTTCGGTGCGGTACACGCGAATAAATCAATCGATCTGAAAGTCGAAAAGGGTACGATTCACGGCATCGTCGGGGAAAACGGTGCAGGGAAATCGACCTTGATGAGCATCCTGTACGGCTTTTATCAGGCTGACGGGGGCAGCATTCATGTCGATGGCAAGCTTTGTGATATCAAGGGATCGGAAGACGCCATTGCGGTCGGGATCGGCATGGTCCATCAGCACTTCATGCTGGTTGAACCCTTCACGGTTCTTGAAAACGTTATTCTGGGTGTCGAGGGTGGTGCGGTGCTTCGCGACGGGGTTGATAAAGCCCGCGAGGAGCTTAAACGTCTGGAGCGTGAATATTCGCTCGACGTTAATCCCGATGCCATTGTTGGCGACCTGTCTGTTGGCTTGCAGCAGCGCGTTGAAATTCTGAAGGCCCTTTATCGGGGGGCCGAAATCCTTATTCTGGATGAGCCGACCGGTGTTTTGACCCCGCAGGAAGCGGACCATCTGTTTCGCATTCTGGAAACCCTGAAACAGCAGGGCAAGACGGTTGTTCTGATCACGCATAAACTGCGTGAAATCATGGCGGCAACGGACAATGTTTCCGTCATGCGCCAGGGTGAAATGGTGGCCCATCGCAAAACGGCCGAAACCAGCCCCGAAGAACTTTCCGAATTGATGGTCGGCCGCAAGGTGCTTTTGCGCCTTGAAAAGGGGGAAGCCGCACCGGCGGCAACCGTTCTTGAAGTCGATAATCTGTGCGTTGAAACATCGCAGGGTGTGCGCAAGGTCAAGAATGCCAGCTTTACGGTGCGCGCCGGCGAGATCGTTGGCATTGCCGGGGTTTCGGGGAATGGCCAAAGCGAGCTTCTTGAGGCGCTTGGCGGGATCCGTGCCGTAACCGAGGGGCAGGTGCTACTGAACGGGCAGGATGTCACGCCCGGGCGTGGTGTTGATGCTGCCGAACTGCGCAAACGTGGTGTGGCGCATGTGCCTGAGGACCGCCATCGCATGGCAATGGTGACGTCATTTTCGGCCAAGGAAGCCGCTATTCTCGGTTATGCAGATGATGCCGCCTATCAGAAGGGCATGTTCCTGAACTGGCATGCGATTTCCGATGCGACCGAACATATGATGTCAGAATTCGATGTACGGCCAAATGATCCTGATCTGAAAGCAGCCAATTTTTCAGGCGGCAACCAGCAGAAGCTGGTTCTGGCGCGTGAAATCATGCGCGATCCGGAACTTCTTCTGGTCGGACAGCCGACGCGTGGTGTCGATATCGGTGCCATCGAATTCATTCACAAACGTATTGTTGCGATGCGTGATGCTGGCAAGGCCGTCCTGCTGGTATCCGTCGAACTGGACGAAATCATGTCTCTTGCTGACCGCATACTGGTGATGTGTGATGGTTCCATCATCGGTGAAGTTTCTGCTGCTGATGCCAATGAACGGGTGCTTGGCCTGATGATGGCCGGGGTTGACCCCCATGAAGCCAAAGCCGCGGAGGGACAGGCATGAGTGACAGTGTTCAACTGCCGCGCTGGATCGATGTTGGCGCGTTGCCGCTGCTCAATCTTCTGCTGGCACTCGTTGTTTCGGGGCTTGTTGTTCTGGCGATTGGTGAAAGCCCGACCGAAGTCGTTGAAATCCTGCTTTATGGCGCGTTCGGCTATGAAGAGGCGTGGGGTTATACGCTTTATTACACCACCAACTTCATCTTTACTGGTCTGGCTTTTGCCGTGGCATTCCATTGCGGCCTGTTCAATATCGGTGCCGAAGGGCAGGCTTATGTCGGTGGTCTTGGCGTTATTCTGGCCGCTCTTTACCTTGATTTTCTGCCTTTTCCGATCATGCTGATTGTTGCCATTCTGGCTGCGGCAGTTTTCGGTGCGGCATGGGCCTATATCCCGGCTTATTTACAGGCACGTCGCGGATCGCATGTCGTGATCACCACGATCATGTTCAACTTCATTGCATCGTCACTGATGGTTTATCTGCTGGTCAATGTTCTGCGGCCTCAGGGATCCATGACCCCGGAAAGTGAACAGATCGCCGAACATCTGCGTTTGCCGTTCATCCATGATATCGCGGCCACCCTTGGCATTGAAATGGCCAGCAGCCCACTTAACCTGTCGTTTGTTTATGCGCTTGTTTGCAGTGTTCTGGTCTGGCTGTTCATCTGGCATACAAGATGGGGTTATGCGATCCGCACGGTTGGTGCCAATGCGGTTGCCGCAACCTATGCCGGGATCGAGCCGGGGCGTTATATCATCATGGCGATGATGATTTCAGGCGCACTTTCGGCCTTCATGGCGCTTAACGAAGTGATGGGTGTTCAGCATCGGTTGCTGATTGATTTTACGGCTGGTTACGGCTTTGTCGGGATCGCGGTTGCCCTGATGGGGCGCAATCACCCGTTTGGTATTTTCCTGGCTGCGTTGCTGTTTGGCATGCTGTATCAGGGCGGGGCGGAGCTAAGTTTTGAAATTCCGACGATTTCGAACGATATGGTCGTGGTTATTCAGGGGCTTGTGATCCTGTTTACCGGTGCGATGGAACATATGTTCCGTCCGCGCGTGACCCGGATATATACAGCGTGGCATTTGCGCCGCCGTGC
>CBIHMD010000481.1:0-2973 GCA_966210655.1 uncultured Thalassospira sp. | reverse complement strand
GAATACCCGATCCTGCCAGTCAGCAGCAAAACCACCCCCAAACCGGCCGCGACGGTCGCAAACTGATCCCACAGGGGTGTGGAAAAGCAGAAAGTACGCGCAAAGGTGCGAACCCCGACACGCCCTTTGCGAACCTGCCGCCCGACACAACCGGGCGGCATTTCTTTTACCTATTTCAGTTCCATTCCCTCACCGCCAGAAGCCCGTGCACCTGATAACTGCATCACCCGGCGTTTATAAATATCAGCAACCCAGTTGGTCGCCTGTTTGATGCCATCTGCCGCGCGCAGATCACGATGCACAATCAGCCAGATATCGGAATCCAGCGTCTCAATCGGGCGTGAAACCCGGGTCAGTGCCGGGTCTTTATCACCAAGGAAGCAGGGTAAAATCCCCGCCCCGATCCCGGTGCGCAATGCATTTTGCAGCATCGCCGTATTGCCCGCCCGAAATAACGGCTTGTTGCCGTCGATATGAGCCAGCAACCAGCGCTGGCTTTCATACAGATCAAATTCCTCGGAAAAACAGATCCACGGTGCATCCGCAAACACTCGATCCGGTCCCATGTCACGCATATCATATGCCAATTTCTCGGTTGCATAGACCGCGCAGGAAATCGTCCCAAGTCGCTTGGTGATGAAATCCCCGGTCAGGGGCAAACCATGCCGGACGGCAAAATCCGCCTCGCGCTTGGTCAGTAATTGCGTATCGTCGGATTGCCGGATTTCAAGGTAAAGACCGTCGGGTTTGCTGTCGATCTGGCCTGCCAGAAACAGGGCCGACCACGCACTGGCGGTCAGACGGACCTGCCGATCCCGAATGCCCGATATCGCATCACCCTGCCGGTGAAAGGCAAAGGCGGCTTCTTCCATGGCTTCGGCGCGCGGGCGCAAATCGCGCCCGGCTTCAGTCATGCGCAATCCCTCGGGCAGGCGATCAAACAGCACCACCCCAACAACATCTTCAAGGGCGGACAAATACCGCCCCAATGTCGGCTGGCTGACGCCAAGCTCCTGCGAGGCAGCCCTAAGGCTGCCGGTGCGTTCAAGTGCCAGAAACACACGAATATGATCCCAATCCGGTTTTTTGGTCGTCATCCGGGGCCTCGATTGATGGTGGACGCGATACAGGATTGAATAACGGATCGTCAAACAACCCGATGTTATTCATTATTGGATCATCACCAATCCCGCAAGCATATGGAAGGTCTGGTTATTCGGTTTCGCCAGATTTGGGCAGATGTTCAAAAATGCTACCGGGCCCCGTCCATTTGCCATCGGGCTCGGTCGGCCAACGTTGATCGACATCGGATGCAAGATCGGCCAGCGTGACTGATGCGAACCGTTCAAGCAGAAGTTGCTCGGCCGCGTCAAACGAACTGCCAAGGGCGGCATTCACCGCCTGTTCGACCAGACATTCGGGATGTTCGACCGCAACCCCCATGGCAAAGATCGACGGATTGCCAAGCGCGTTATGGATATCAAGAAACGTGATTTCCGATAACGGACGAATGATCACCCATCCGCCGCCATGCCCCTTTTCGGACCGCACATAACCGGCATCGCGCAACCCCGCCATCGTTCGGCGAACCACCACCGGATTGGTGTCAAGCATACGGGCAATCATATCGGATGTCATCGCCCCGCCGAACCGGTCCATGTGGATCAGGACATGCAACATACGGGAAAGGCGGCTGTCACGGCGCATTGATGGTTTCCTTGGTCTAGGCAATATCGCAGCCAGATTATCGGGCTTTGACGCATATTCGCAACACCAAAAGTTTCAAGACACTTGACTCCAGGAAATCATGATACTTATAAAGTTACATGATTTGTTTTCAGCTATCACAGGAGTCCCGATAATGTCCGACGCCTCCCTCGCTCCATCCGTGTCCCAGCCGGTTTCAATGCCGGATTCCGAAAAACTTTATGACGTGATCGTCATCGGGGCCGGGTTTTCCGGTTTATCAGCGGCCATGCAGTTGGCCCGCGCCCGCAAACAGATTTGCATCATTGATGCAGGACTGCCACGCAACCGCTTTGCCACGGCCTCGCATGGATTTTTCGGGCTCGATGGCAAAAGTCCGGATGAAATTTCGCGACTTGCGATGGCCCAGATCAAGGCCTATCCGACCGTCAGCATTGCGCACGGTATGGCAAAAACCGCGAGCCGACTGGAACTGGATACCGCCGGAACCGGGAACGAAGACAGCAACCGTTTCAAAGTATCGCTTGATGATGGCCGCCGTTTTCAGGCCCGTCGCCTGATTCTTGCGACCGGGGTTGTCGATACCCTGCCTGACATTCCCGGTCTGATGCCGCGTTGGGGCAAAACCGTGCTGCACTGTCCCTATTGCCATGGCTATGAAGTGCGCGACCGCGCCCTTGGCGTGCTGGCAACCGGGCCGATGTCCACCCATCAGGCGATGATGATCCCCGACTGGGGCCCCACGACCTTTTTCACGCAGGGAAAATACGAACCGGAACCCGAAATCCGGACACAGATGGATGCGCGCGGCATCACGATTGAACGAAACCCGATTGTCGAACTGATCGGCACGGCCCCCAGCCTTGACGCCGTTAAACTGGCTGACGGACGTACCATGCCCATTCAGGCATTGTTTACCGGACCAACCGTTTCCATGACCAATCCACTTGCCGAAATGCTCGGCTGCGCGATCGAAGAAGGATTTACCGGACCGTTTATCAAGGTCGATGCGTCACAGGAAACCAGTATCCCCGGCGTCTTTGCCGCAGGCGATGCTGCCACCGCACGGCATAATGCGACGCTGGCATCCGCAGCCGGTGTTCTGGCCGGGGTTGGCGCGCATCAGTCCCTGATTTTTAGCTGATCATAAGGCCTGGCATCAAGGGTAAGGCGCCGGCATATGCAAATCCGCATGGCTGGCGGCAGCCTGCCTGGTGATACAAATATGAATAGCAGCCCTTAAATATCGGACATGGATATTCATTC
>CBIHMD010000480.1:0-2991 GCA_966210655.1 uncultured Thalassospira sp. | reverse complement strand
TCGGCCCGTTTCTGGCGGATGCGTGCTGCCAATTCTTCAATCGTGATTTCGCGCATTCACGTGTTTTTCCAGAAAACTCAACTCGAAATCGCCGGAAGTTTCCTCGACGATACGCTTATCAAGATAAGGTTTATCAAGCTCAAACGCAAGCTGGTACAGGCGTACAGCCTGATCAAGCATATCTGCACCATAGTGCGGCGGGCTGTTGTATTGGCCCATGCGATCTGCAATCAAATCTTCGATACAGATCACCGAAACGCTATGGTCCGCATCAAGCCGAAGCAGATAGACACGATCATAGCTCCCGCGCCCATCCATGAGGTTACTATCAACAACCTCGACACCAACCTTCAGCTTCGGGTGCTGGAACCCGCGGGAAAACGCTCCCGGCCCGACACTGCGCTCAAAGCCGACAGCCTCAAGGGCACTCTCAAACACCTGTTGCCAAGGTGTTACGATATCAAGATCACCGGAAACAAGCTCGCCAAGTGTCGCCAGTTCAACAGCTGCACCACCGACAAGCACGGGCCGGTTATGACCATGTTGCTCCACAACATCCGACGCCTCGGACAGCAGCCGCAAAGCTTCGACAAGTTCAGGCCTGTAAAAGGCGTTTACCAACAAAAATCCCCAACCGCATAGGTAATGCTGCGCCCGGTCGCACTCAGCAGCGCATCAAGCCTGCCCTTTTCCGGCAATGTCCCGCGCGGTGCGCCAAGTTCCTCGGCATGGATGCCGCCGGTCACAAGGGCCACATCAAGCCCGGCATTGTTTGACCCCGCCACATCGGTCGAAAGGCTGTCACCCACCACGAGCAACTTCGCATCCGGGCCCTTGTCAAACAGTTGCAGGCAGAAATCATAGGCACTCGCCAGCGGCTTGCCTTCCCAGCGGACATTGCCGCCCAGCACCTCGTAACGCGCGGCAATCGCACCGGCACAGATGATGCGATCCCCACCGCGGATCACTTCGCGGTCCGGGTTCGGTGACAGCATCGGTAGGTCTCGCGCCTGGGCGGCATGCAGCAGATCCTCATAAACCGACACCGCGTCCTAATCGTCATTCGGCAAGGTCACCTGAAGCCAGTCAGCTTCCGCGAGATCCTTGACGATTTCAACATCCTGCCCTTCAAACATCGACATGTCGCGCACCGGGCCGACACTCATCACCTTGCGGCCAAGCTTCGCGTACCACGGATCAGAACGCGCCAGAAGCTGGCTATAGGCAATCTCGCCCGATGCGACTGCCGGACCATAAAGGTCACGTGCAATGCCCATATCTTCCATCCGTGCGACCACGACGCTGGATCGGCGCGGCGCGTTCGACAGAAGGGCGACCGGCACACCGGCCTTTTTCAACGCCTCCATCGCCGGGATGGAGCTTGGATACGGCGTGACCCCGTCATGCACCACGCCCCAAAGATCAAGGATCACCGCATCGTACTGTTCGATCACTTCCGACAGGCCGTTGATCATCTGATAGCTGGTGCCAACCGTCATTCACGCATTCCACTTCATGTTAAAATCGTCGTCATCGCACATGCGGCAAGATGGATTCCCGCCTTCGCGGGAATGACGGGAGGAGGAAACGAACGCCCACCTACCCAATAACCGTCACTCCCGCGCACGCGGGAGTCCATGTCGCCACAGGTAAATACTATTCCGTCGGCCCGGTTTTTGGTCCAGCCTTTGGTGCCGCCTTCGGCGCAGCCTTGCTTTTCGCCGCCGCCAGTTTTTTGGCGGCCGCCTTCGCAACGGGCTTTTTAGCCGCCTCTACCTTTGCTGCGGCCTTTGCTTCCGTCACCGCCGCCTTGGCCGCGCGGGCTTCATCAACCGGTGCCTTGCGCCCGGAAATTTCCGGATAGGCCGCACCGACCGCATCCGCGACCGAGGCAAACCCATCCTTGCGCAGGCGCTTGGCCAAATCTTCCTTGATATCGGTCACAAGCTCCAGCCCGTGATAGACAAGGGCGGAATAAAGCTGCACCAGTGACGCCCCATTCAGGATCTTCTCATAGGCATCCTTGCCCGATGCGATCCCGCCAACCCCGATCAACGGAATTTTGCCTTCGGTCAGGCGATAAAAATCGGCGAGAACCTTGGTCGAGGGCTCCATAAGCGGCGGGCCGGAAAGACCGCCCTTTTCATCCTGATCATAGGAATTAAGCCCGACCGGGCGATCAATCGTCGTGTTTGAAACAATCATGCCATCAAGCCGGAGCTTCAATACAACCGCCGCAATATCGGCCTTGTCTTCCTCGGTCAGGTCCGGTGCGACCTTCAACAGCACCGGCACCCCCGGCGCAAAGCTGTCACGCGCCGAAAGAACCGACGTCAGAAGCGCCTCAAGCGGCCCCCGACCCTGAAGCGCACGCAGGCCCGGCGTATTGGGCGAGGACACATTGACCACCAGATAATCGGCATGGGGGCCAAGGGCCGCAACACCCTTCACATAATCCGCCGCCGCATCTTCGGAATATTTGTTTTTGCCAAGGTTGGCACCCAGAATGCCCTTGCGCGCCCGCTTGCGCAGGCGTTCGGCAACAACGGCGGCACCCTCGTTGTTAAAGCCCATGCGGTTGATCACCGCCCGGTCGGAATAAAGCCGGAAAAGCCGGGGCTTGGGATTACCCGGTTGCGGTTCGGGGGTCACCGATCCGATTTCAACAAAGCCGAACCCGTGGCGAAGCGCCTGATTGGGGACCTCGGCATTTTTGTCAAACCCCGCGGCAAGCCCGACCGGATTGGCAAATTTGCGCCCGAAAACCTCGGTCTCAAGGATCGGCGTGGCATCCTGCGCATCATCATCGCGCGGCACCAGATTGTTTTTCAATGCGCAAATCGCAAGACCATGCGCGGTTTCCGCATCAATCCAGCGCACAACCGGCAAAACCAGTGACTTGTACCACCCCACGCGACCTGCTCCGTGCTTGTAAATACCTGCCTTGTTCTTACGCGCCCCCGTGCGCGGGGGCAAGGATCAATGGCGTTA
>CBIHMD010000479.1:0-3028 GCA_966210655.1 uncultured Thalassospira sp. | reverse complement strand
ATCTGACGCAACGTCGTCACGCCTGAGAAGGCATTTGCTATTATAATATGAGCAATATGAAAAATCGGGTCCAGCGGCATTTTTTGCCAAAAGACCCGATTTTTTGATTATTCACAAAAAATGAAAAATACAGGCGATTACCAAAAATAACTCAGCAATGGCTCATGGATTTATCGAGCGCCCGGTTAAGCTGCTCGATCACCACCATCGGGCTTGCATCCTTGCTGATAAAGTCAGCCGCACCAAGGGCATCGGCCTGTGCCCGCGTATCGGCATCATAATGGGCCGAGAAAAACAGAACAGGCACCTCCACCGCGTTGGGGAAGCGGCGGCGAATCTCGCAAAAGGCTTCAAACCCGCTCATGCCGGGCATTTCAAGATCCAGAATAATCGCGCGCGGATAAAGACCGTCCAGTTGGTCGATCAGATCGTCGGCACAGTCAAACCCTGCCACGTCATACCCGGCACGGCGCAAAACGGTTTCAAGGGCCGCTTTGGCGCTGGGGCTGTCGTCGGCAAACGCAACCAGACCGTCATGTGTCGGTCGGGGCGGCACGGCGCTGAGCGCATTCATGGATGGCAATACTCCGAGATTTGGGACAGCCCCAATCTGGCAGATGAAAATGTCAAATTGGTTAAACCCCGCATTTTTTCCCAGAAACCATCACAATCCAGCCAAAGTATAATGGCAGCGCCGCGCCATAAATATCCGTTCATCAACCTCACCCTTGGCAGAAAACAACCATTTTTCAGACGGATAACGTTACGGAATACTGATGGATGGTCGCAAAATTGACGTAAATAGGTATTTCCATGCCTATTTACGTAATTATAGGCGGGTGCTATAAACACCGCCATGTCGCAGATGCGATATGGAAACATTCTTTCGGGAATTCGGTACGGTCCGATGCATGTCCATGACCAAGGCCGAAGCTGCCCTCGCAACTGTAAATGCACCGTTTCTGGCAGTGCATAAGTCAGATACCGAAAGATGGCTCTGTTTCTGCCGAACCGGGCGGGGTGTACCGGACGGAGGGAATCCGTTGTAAAATAGAATCGACCAGATCCGAAAAGATCGGACCGCGACCGGGAGAGAGCATGACAGACCCGTTAAAGCTGGCCTCAGAGTTTCCAGCCGCAGATTATGCGAGCTGGCGTCAACTGGCGGAATCCGGCCTGAAAGGCGCATCCTTTGACAAGAAACTGGTCACAAGGATGCTTGACGGTTTCGCGATGCAGCCGCTTTACACCAACGATGATCAGGATGATGCCACCCGCCTGATCCATCAGGTCCTGTGTGCCGCCGTCGACGCCAAGGACGCCGCCAGCGGCTGGGATATTCGACAGCTTCATGCCCATCCCGATCCCAAATCGGTCAATGCCGCGATTCTCGACGATCTTGAAAACGGCGCGACGTCGGTTCTTTTGCGTCTGGATGCCGCCGCACGCGCAGGCGCGGATATCACATCGGGCGACGCTGGCATTGATGGCATCGCCATTCACTGTCTTGCCGATCTCGATTGCGCACTTGACGATGTCTATACCAACCTTGCGACCATCGCACTTGATGCCGGTGCTGCCGCCATCCCGGCCGCCGCCATTCTGGCAGCGCGCCTTGAAAAGGATACGGAAAACAGCACTGACGCGGATGACGATTTTGCAAGCGACGCCGCCCCGGCCTTTAACATTGATCCGATTGGCACATTGGCCGCCACAGGATGCCTTCCGGTTTCCGCCAATGATGCCATCAAACAGGCCGCCGATATTACCGCTGATCTGATCGACCGTTTCCCACATGCCACCGCCATCACCGTCAATGGCGCGCCGTTCTATAATGCCGGTGCGACCGATGGGCAGGAACTTGCCTGCCTGCTGGCCGGTGGTGTCACCTATCTGCGGACGCTGACCGATACCGGCATGGTGATTGATCAGGCCGCGGGCGCGATTGCGTTTAATGTTGCGGTTGGCACCGATTTCTTTGCCGGGATTGCCAAACTTCGCGCGCTTCGCCTGATGTGGAGCCGCGTTCTTTCGGCATCGGGTGTAGATGATGCCACCATCACGATCAATGCGGTATCAGCCGAGATGGCGCTGTCGAAGGTTGATCCGTGGGTCAATATGCTGCGTACCACCGTCACCAGCTTGAGCGCCGGTCTGGGCGGGGCCGATAGCGTTATCTGCCTGCCCTATGATCATCTGATTGGCCTGCCCGATGGCTTTGCGCGCCGCATTGCGCGCAACACCCAACTGATCCTGCAGGAAGAAAGCAACGTTCACCGCGTGATCGATCCGGCGGGCGGGTCATGGTTCATCGAGAACCTGACCCGCGAACTGGCATCTAATGCCTGGGGCCGGTTCCAGTCACTTGAAGCCAAAGGCGGCATTATCAAGGCCCTTGCCGACGGGTCCCTGCAAAAAGAGATTTCGGAAATCTGGCAGACCCGCGAAAGCCGCATTGCCACCCGGCGTGATCCGCTGACCGGGGTGTCGGAATTCCCCAATATCACCGAGGCCAAAGTCACCTGCGATACGCCGAATCTCGCGACGATCCGCAAGGAAGCCAAAGCCCGCCAGACCGGGTTCAAGGGTGCAATCGGAAGCAGCCTTGATGATCTGATCACGGCCGCCAAATCCGGTGCCACCATCGCACAGATGTATGAAGCCCTTTATGGCAAGGCAGCAGGCACAACCATCGATCCGCTGCCAACCCATCGTCTTTCGGAAAGTTTCGAAACCCTGCGGGATCGTGCCGATGCCCACAAGGCATCAACCGGCAAATTTCCGCAAATCTTTCTGGCCAATCTGGGCCCGGTTGCCAAGCACACCGCGCGCGCCATGTTTGCCCGAAACTTCTTCGAAGCCGGCGGGATCGAGGCCATCACCAATAACGGCTTTGCAGACGCCAGCGATGCCGCCAAGGCATTTGGCAAAAGTGGCGCCAAGATCGCGGTGATTTGCGGATCGGACCCGCAATATGCCGACATGGCCGCCGATATTGCCCAAAACCTTAAACAGGCCGGGGCGACCA
>CBIHMD010000478.1:0-3037 GCA_966210655.1 uncultured Thalassospira sp. | reverse complement strand
ACCGTGCCGCCATCGCCCCCCATGCCGCCGCCGCCGCCGGTGACCCCACTTGCGGTTTGTGCACCGCCATCACCGCCGGTTGCGGCGTTGTTTTGCGCGACAAGGTTGCTGATGGTAACTGTCGCACCATCTTTGACGAAAAGCGCCCCGCCAAGTCCGGCACCGCCGCCTGCGGCCTGGCCTGCGTCGCCGCCCGAAGCAACGGCGTTTTCAATGGTCAGGTCGTTGATGGCCACGGTGCCGGAATACACAAACAGGCCGCGAAACGCGTTATTGCCACTGAGCGTATTGCCATTACCGTTCAGCGTGATGTTGCTGTTCAGCGCGTTCAGATCACCGCTGGTCAGCGTGATGGTGCCCAGACCGTTTTGGACATCGATGGTGTTGGTGCCGCCCGCAGCATTGGCATCAAAAATCGCCTGCCGCAGGGAACCGGCACCGCTGTCGGCGGTGTTGGTGACATTGAACGTTGCGGCCTGTGCCGATCCGATTGGCGCGGTGGATAACAGGATCAGGGGGACAAGACCGTATCGGGTGTGCGCAAAGATACCGCGCCAGCACGAGAATTGACGTGCCCGCCGGGATGGTTGATGCGGATCCATGTAACAGCACGCCTTTGGTCATGAGAAATAAGAGGTTCCCATTCCTTTGGGCGACTTTCGCAAAGGGCACAACCCGCTATCTGAGAGCGTGGACTTTATTCTGCGCAATGTGGATAAGGGCTTGCGCAAAGTGGATAATTGGCAGGTTTTTTTGATAAAAAGACCATCCGTCGGCGGGGCATGGTCGCCACGCGCCCGGATCAGTTTGCCGGTCTGGCATCGGCCTTTTGGGAAAGATCGTCAAGATAGGCGAGAAGATCGGCGATGGTTTCAGGGGTGAAGGTGAATTCCGGCATGGTCAGTTGATCGTGCGACACGGTGATGCCTTCGGCAAGGGCCTCTTCGAGGTTTTCAATCGGCCAGCGCTGACCGAAGCTTGCCAGTGGCGGGGCGGTGGTGATCGTCGGGTCGGGATAGGGATCACCGGCAAATTCCATATGACAGCGCAGGCAGGTCTGTTCGGCAATCGCCTTGCCACGAGTGATATCGCCCTGTTCCTCGCCGCGATGGGCAAGCTGGTTGCTGATCAGCAGGAAGGCCGCGGCGGCGACCCCGGTGATCAGGATGACAAGGCTTCGTTTGCGTATCATGGCGGTTCCCTCTTTCGTCTTTGGCGGGAGTATAGCGCCATTTGGTAAATGAAGTTTTTCGAATGTGCAGTCGGGATGTTGCGAAAGATATTGATAATCAGTCTTAATATCTGCTAGTGAAGCATCGTTGTTTGTGCCGTCCCGAGGAAATACGGCTTTGTCCGCGAACCCCAACGCCCTTGTTCTTTTCATGTCGCATCGCCCGGCGCTGGTGAATTATGCCAGCAGCATCACGGGTAACCGCGTGCAGGCCGAAGACCTGGTGCAGGAAGCCTGGTTGCGGTTTGACGCGGCATCGGACCGGCGGCTGATCGAGGATGCGACGGGGTATCTTTACCGGATCGTGCGCAACCTGGCGCTGGATAGCAAACGCAGGCTGGCGCGGGAAAACCGCGTGACCAATGCCGGGGATTTTGACGAGGCGGCCCGGATATCGGCCGATATTGCCCCGGACCCGGAAACCGTCGCCCTTTACAAGGATGAATATGCGATCGTGATGGCGGCGATGGATGAATTGCCCGAACGCACCCGCATTGCATGCGAGATGCATCGGTTTGGTGGCGCAAAGCTTAAGGAAATTGCCGCCTTCCTCGATATTTCCGTGCCGCTGGCGCACAAGCTGGTGGCGGACGGGATCGAGCATTGCAAACAGCGGCTGGATCAGGCATGAGCCGGGTTCACAATATTTATAGAAAAAAGTTCCGCACATGCGTTTAGTAGTTGTAGGAACTTTGGCTTTGGTTCTTTTCGGGGCAGGCCGGTACGCACCCGCAATCTGCGATACCGACCGGGAATAGAGACGAGAATGGCAGCGAACACAGATGCGATCCCGCCGCAGGCCTCACGGGAGGCGACCGACTGGCTGATCCTGTTGCAGGAAGAGCCGGACGATCAGGATATCCTGCACGCATTTGCAGCATGGTGCGAACGCGACCCGGTGCATATGCAGGCATGGAATGCCACGCGCCGGGCGGCGGATGTAATGGCGACAGGTGCGCCTGAGCATGCTGATCGCTGGCAGCCCTTCGTTCGTGAGATGCGAACGGGGGGTGAAGGATCGTCCGTTTCATCATCATCGCGCAAGGATAATAAAGACAATATTGTGCGCCCGGCTTTCGGACGGCGAAAGATGCTGGCTGGTGGCGGGCTTGCCATTGCCGCATCGCTTTTTGCAGCAGTAATCGGGCCGGGGATCGTTACCCGTACCGTCACCGGCTGGCAGGCCGATTATGTGACCGATACCGCCGAGATGCGCACCATCACCCTTGCCGATGCCAGCACGGTGACGATGGCACCCGAAAGTGCGATCCGGGTGCGGTTTGAGGCGGGCGAGCGCCATATCGACCTTTTGGGCGGTGAGGCGTTTTTTGAGGTCACCCCGGATGCCGAGCGGCCCTTTACGGTTTTTGCCGACGAGGTTGGCGTGACGGTACTTGGCACCGGGTTTGACGTGCGGCGCAATGAGGCGGGCACGGATGTTGCGGTCGAGCATGGTCTGGTGCGGGTCGGGCTTGATGCCAGTGTCCCGCCGGTGGCCGAGATGCTTGAGGCCGGGCAAAGTGCCAGTGTGAGCTGGCAGGGGGAGGTTGCACGCGGCCAATTGCCTGCTGGTCAGGTTGCCGCATGGCGGCAGAACCAGTTGATTGCACAGGATCAGCCGCTGGGTACCGTGATTGACGGGCTGCGGCGCTATTATCCGGGCCGGATCATCATCACCGATGATGCGCTGGCGACCAGACCGGTCACGGGGGTTTATAACCTTGCCGATCCGCTGGCGGCCCTTCGCGGGATTGCACGGGCGCAAAATGCGGTGGTGCGGCAGGTGACGCCGTGGGTTTTGCTGGT
>CBIHMD010000477.1:0-3039 GCA_966210655.1 uncultured Thalassospira sp. | reverse complement strand
AGCCCGGCCACGTGTTGGTATCGCGGTTGCGGCGGCGTGACAGCCCCATCATGCGATCAGCCCTCCTCGGCGATCGCAGCGATGGTGCGGGCCAGAAGCTTGATCTCGCTTCTGATTTCCTGGGTCAATTGCTGACGGCCCATTGTCAGTTCCTCGCCAACGCGGGCAAGGGTGTTGTCGAGCGAGCGGATATGGGCCCGCGTATTGTCGTCAATGCCGAAGCTGCCGATTTTCATCGAATCGGAAAGCTGATCAAGAACCGGTTTCAGATGCATCTGATTTTCCGCCAGCTTGACCATCAATTGCTGTTCGGCCTTCATCTGATCGGTCAGGGTCGAGAGTTTGTCGGCCAGATCGATCAGGGTGTTATGTGATTTGATCTGTGAGCTTTCGGACCGCTGGATCGAGTTTTGCAATCCTTCCATATTATCCGCCATCTGTTCGATCAGGGCCGAAAGATAGGCCGGAACCGATTGTTCACCATCCGAAACCGGACCGCCAGACGACAGGCGGGTAAAGCCCGAAAGCCATTCTTCAAGCTCGTTAAAGAAGCGGTTCTGTGCCTGACCTGCCTGCATGTCGATCAGACCAAGGGCGAGCGAACCGGCAAGACCGAACAGCGAGGATGAAAACGCCGTTCCCATGCCGCCAAGCGGTTCGGCAAGGCCTTCTTTCAGTTCGTTGAACCACAGATCGATATTCTGGCCCGATCCGACATTGACGTCGCCGATGACATTGGCGACCGAGTTGACGGTCTGAAGCAGGCCCCAGAAGGTACCGAGCAGACCAAGGAACACGAGAAGGCCAACGACGTAGCGCGACAGTTCGCGGCTTTCATCCAGACGCGAACGGATCGAGTCTAGGATGGTGCGGGTCGCCATGGTCGAGAGTTGCGGACGGTCGCGGCGCTGTTCGGCCATCATGCGTGCCATCGGCAGCAACAGTTTCGGCGGAACCTGCGATGTCAGGCCGGGACGGTTGCGGCGGAAATCCTCGATCCAGGTGACTTCGGAAGACAGGCTTGCGACCATGCGGAAGGTATAGATTACCCCGACGACAAATACGCCAAGGATCAAACCGTTCAGAACCGCGTTGGCCATGAACGCATCGGACAGTGTCGGAAACAGCAATGCACCGACGGCGGCAATAATGGCGATGAAAATCCCCATCCGCGTCAGGTAGCTTCCCGGTTTGGTCACGACAGGAAGGGTTGCCATGTCGTTGGCCGAATTATTGCTCATGACGGATCAATCCTAGCGTTGAACGGTTTTGATATCGACACGATCCGCCGGACCGGACGGCACATTGGCGCCCAGCGCACGAACATCAATGCGCGTGGACCGCACACCTTTGTCGATCAGATAGGAACGGACCTGCAGGGCGCGCGAAAGCGACAGTCGGCGTGCTTTGCTGGCGTTGTTGGAATCACCTTCGGCATAGGCCTGAAGCTGGATACGCATGTTTTCATCACTGCCCATGCTGCTGACGATGCTGTCAAGCTGGCTGCGTGCGGCATTGTTCAGCTCGAAACTGCCGGAACCGAAGGCAAGGCTGTATTCACCGGCACCAGACGGTGCGGACGCAACCGGGTCCTTGGCTGCAGGCGGCACAGAAGCGGTTTCAGCAGCCGGTTTCGGCGCGGGCGCGGGTGTGCTTGGTGCTGATGCAACAGGTGCAGGGGCTGGTGCAGGAGGCGTGGACGGTTCATTGTCTGAGCGCTGTTCCAGCATTTCCTGCGGGGAGGTTGTGGTATCAGGTGCCGGGCTTGGTGCCTCTGGCACGTTTGATTTGTCCGGTACAACCGGCTCAGGTGCGGGCGGCGGCGGTGCCGGTTTGGTGTCCTCGGCCGGAAGCGGCGGGGCTTTGGGCGGTTCGATCTCGGCCGGTTTTGTTTCGACTTTCGGGGCCGGTTCGGCCTTTGGTGCCTCGGCCATTTCGGCAGCCGGGGCTGGTGTTGGTGCCGGGGTCGGTTTGCTTAGCGGTACCGGTGCGCCGCCGCTGGCTGCCTTTGTGGCGGCCGGAGTGGCCGGTTTGGCGCGCGGGGCGGCGGTGGGTTCCGGTCGGTTAAGGGTGATTACCTGATTTGCGCCATCATCATGGGACGGGCTGGTCGCAACACCGGGGACGCCATAGAACTGAGACTGGGGCGGGATATCGTTGCTGCCGGAACCGTCGATGACAACGGTTTCAAATCCGTCACCATATGTCGCGCCGTCAACATCCTGCGCAAAGCGATCCGCAGCAAGAAACTGCGAATGCGGGCGGGTTTCCGGATAGACCAGATCGTTGCCAGCGATCGAAATATGGTCGCGCGAAACCGAGGGTGAAAGATAATTCGGCACGGTTGGTTGTCCACCAGTTCCGTCGGCAACGTCCCAGTTTACCTGTACGCTGTCGTCAACGGATACGGGGGTGTATTGCTGTGCGGATGCACCGCCACCGACAACCACATTACCGCCCAGTGCGGCCATGAATGCCAGCACCGAAATCTTGGAATACCCCATCATCAAATCGCAGGCCCCTTGTTACCCTGTGTTTGAACACGTTGTTTTATAACGCACAGTTTTGTGTCGATCTTTTGGCACATTGTTTTCGTTCATTGTGCCCCCCGGCCTGTTCGCCCGAATATCGGTTTGGCCCGATATCTGTTTGAACAGACGGCAAGTACCATAGCTTAGAGCTTGATGATGAACAACCGCTTTGACCCGGCCCGCGACCCCGGACGCAAAAAGGGCATCCGCGCCAAAGCAGGGATGCCCTTTTAAAAAACGGTAACAAAAGCCGGTACTTATTCGGTAATGGCCTTTTTAAGCGTCTTGGCCAGCACGGGCTGGATATAGTCGTTGGCGGCAACGACGCTGCCGGTGCCAAGCATGTTGGTGCCACCCTTGGCATCGCGGACATAGCCGCCTGCTTCGGTGATCATCAGAAGGCCTGAGGCGATATCCCTCGCGTTAAGGTGCGATTCCCATTAACCATCAAAAAGACCGGCGGCGACATAGGCCAGATCAAGCGATGCAGCACCCATACGGCGCACAC
>CBIHMD010000476.1:0-3041 GCA_966210655.1 uncultured Thalassospira sp. | reverse complement strand
CGGACGGTGTAGGCGGGGTGGCCGTGTTCATGGGCATCACCGCCTCCCGCGGCGAGGATCGTCAGGGCGGGCGCCGGGTGTTCGAGCGAATGCGGATCCTGGCCCGCCGGCGGCGTCTCCAGGGCGGCATGGGCGTGAGCAGTGATGATGGAGACCGCCGTCAGCGCGGCGGCAGCGGCGAATTTGCCAAGGAATGCCAACCAGCGCTGCATGGTTTCCGCATCAAACAGATCGGTGTCATATTCAAGCGTAAAGCGCGCCTGACCGGCTTCTTCGGTCAGGAATAGAATGATGTCATGTTTGGCCGTCGTGTTATCGACAAAGGCATCCATATTGGATGGCAGGATGCCCGCAGCATCGGGGGCAAGCAACGGCAGGCCGGATTGAGCCCAGCCGTTTTGCGCCAATCCGCTTACGGCTTCGAAGCGCTGATATTCGAACACCACATTGACCAGTGGCTGACGGTTGGATTTGCGTTTTGGCGCGACGGCCCGGACCAGTTCATCAAACGGGAAATCCTGCCGGTCCAGCGCATTGGCAATATTGACATGGGTGGCGCGGATCAGATCGACAAGATCGGTATCGTCGTCAAGCTGCATACGGATTGGCAGGACATTGACAAAGAAGCCGATCAGGCCTTCGGTTTCGATGCGTTCGCGCCCGGCAACGCCCATGCCGATCACCATGTCGCGTTGGCGTGTCAGGCGATAGAGCATGGCGGAAAACAGCGACAGGCCCACCGATGACAGGGTTGTTTTGTTCTGGCTGGCAAGCCGGTGCAGGCCCGATAAAACATCATCAGGCAGGGCAAGATGCACATGTGCCCCGCGGAAGGATTGTTTTTCGAGGACCGGCCGATCGGTTGGCAGATTGATCTGTTCCGGCGCGTTGGCAAGCTGTTGACGCCAGTAATCGGCGGCATCCGCCCAATCCTGCCCGGATTGCCAATGGGCGAAATCCTTGTACGTGATCGGAAGTTGCGGCAGGGCATCGTTCCGTTCATGACGGATGGCATCATAAAGCGCGCCAAGTTCGTTGATCAGGATGCGCGAAGACCAGCCATCGCCGACGATATGATGGGTCATCAGGATCATCAGGCTTTCATTGGCGGCCACCCGGATCACACGCCCGCGGATCAATGGGGGCTGATCAAGGATGATCGGTGTTGCGGCCTCAAGCCGGGTCAGGCGCAGGGCTTCGCGGGCCGGATCGGCATGATCCGCAAGATCATCAAACGCAACTGCGGGCGGGGTGGTGACGTGGATTTTCTGCGTGATCGTGCCGTCACGTTCGGCAAAGCCGGTACGCAATGTTTCATGACGATCCACCAGCCGGGTCAGGGCCGATTGCAGGATATCGGCGCGCAAATCACCGGTGCAGCGGAAGACATAAAGCATGCCATAGGCACCGCTATTCCCATCCATTTTTGAAAGAAGATAAAGCCGTTTTTGCGCGTGGCTGGCCGGGTAATGTTCCATTGTCGGCGCGGCCGGGATTTGGCCATTGCCGGTGGCGGAGATATCGATACTGGCATTGTCGAGATGACGGGCAAGCCCGATGACCGTGGGATCGGCAAAGAAGTCGGCCATGCTGATACGTTTGCCGGTCCGATCCGCAAGGCGGTTTACGATCCGGATCGCCATCAGGCTGTGACCGCCAAGCTGGGTGAAGCTGGCGTATCGGTTATGGATCGGGGTTGCGAAAACCTCGGTAAAAATATCGCAAACCAGTTCTTCGGCCGGGTTGGCGGGCGGGGTATCGGTGCCACTGTGAAGGGCCAGAACGTTTGATTGCGTGCGCACCGTTTCGAGTAGTGCCTTGCGATCCACCTTGCCATTGGCGGTGATCGGGATGGTATCGACGATATGCCATTTCGCCGGGATCATGTAGCCGGGCAGATGTGTGCCAAGCCACGTCATCAGGGCAGGGATATCGATATCCTGATTTTGTGTCGCCTGAATACAGCCGATGATCGCCCCGCCGTCAGGCGCGGTGGCATCAAACAGGGCAACGGCATTTTTGATGCCGGGTGCGGATTGAAGCTGCTGTTCGATTTCATCCAGTTCGATACGGAAGCCACGCAATTTGATTTGATTGTCATGGCGACCGCCAAATTCGATCTGGCCATCGCGGGTCCAGCGGGCAAGGTCGCCGGTGCGATACAGCCGTTGGCCGGGCTGATCGGGATCGGGGATGAACCGTTCGCGGGTCAGGTCGGGACGTTGCCAGTATTCGCGCGCCAGCCGCGCCCCACCAATCATCAATTCGCCCCAGACCCCGACGGGCGCGCGTTGACCGTTCTGATCAAGGATCAGGGTTTTGGTATGGGCGATGGGTTTGCCAATGATGGTGGCATCGGTATCGCCCGACAGATCATTTTCGGTGATCGGGCCGACAACGGCGAAGGTCGTGCTTTCGGTCGGGCCATAGCCGTTCAGAACCGTGACGTGCGGGCAGGCGGCGATAAAGGTTCTGATGTGCTGTTTGCTGATGGCATCCCCACCGACCATCAGGATATCAAGTCCGGCAAGGGTTTGGGGATCATGATCGACCTGACGGTTAAACAGGCCGACACTCATGAACATTTTCGTGACGCCAAATTGCGACAGGGCATCGCCGAACTTGGCCGGATCAAGCAGATCATCACGGTCAATGACGGCGATTTCGGCACCGCGCAGCAGGGTGGCCCAGATTTCAAAGGTCGAGGCATCAAATGCCAGCGGGCCCGCCTGTGCCACCACATCAGAGGCAACGATTTTGGCGTAATCCGCCCCTGACGCCAGCCGCCGCACGGCCCCCTGTTCGATCAGAACCCCCTTGGGCGTTCCGGTCGAGCCGGAGGTATACATGATATAGGCCGGAAGGCTATCGGGGCTGGTCAGTTCGGGCAGTGTGAAATCAGTTGGTGCCGGGGCGATGCCCGCGATATTGATCCGTTGCGGGGATGGGTGGCCGCTTTCGGACAAGGCACCCAACGCACCCAGCGCGTCATGACCGGCATCATCGACCAGAACCAGTTTGGCACCGCTGTCGGCAAGGAT
>CBIHMD010000475.1:0-3041 GCA_966210655.1 uncultured Thalassospira sp. | reverse complement strand
TACCAGTACCGCCCGATCAGGATGTGACCGCAGTTCTGGCAAAAGGTGCTAGATCATGCCTTGACATGAACATAGCAGACAAAAGCATAACGAATGCCGTTTTTCATCGCGATATCCCGCGCCCGGATCAGGGTCGCGGGCGGGGTGCGCGGATGATCCATCATTTTCCAGTCGGGATGAAAGGCGGTGAAATGCATCGGCACATCGGGGCCAAGTTCACCCGCCACCCATGACGTCATTTCATCGAATTCCGCGTCGCTGTCATTCTCGCCGGGGATCACCAGATTGGTCAATTCAAACCACACCCCGGTTTCATGTTTAAGATACTGAAGCGTTTCCAGAACATCGGCCAGATGGGCGGAACAAAGCTTGTGATAGAAATCCTCGGTAAAGCCCTTGAGGTCGACATTGGCCGCGTCCATATGGCGGAAGAATTCCTCGCGGGCTTTATCGCCGATATAACCCGCCGTGACCGCCACGGTGCGAATGCCGACTTCGCGGCAGGCCTGCGCCACATCCACCGCATATTCGAGAAAAATCACCGGATCGTTATAGGTAAAAGCGACCGCCGAGCAGCCATATTCCTTTGCAGTTCTGGCGATCATTTCAGGCGTCGCAAGCGATCCCAGCCTGTGCATTTCACGTGCCTTGGAAATCTCGTAATTCTGGCAGAACTTGCAGGTCAGATTACAGCCCGCCGTGCCAAATGACAGGATCGGGGTGCCGGGCAGGAAATGGTTAAGCGGCTTTTTTTCGATCGGATCAATGCAAAAGCCCGATGACCGGCCCCATGTGGTCAAAACCACCTGATCGCCTTCGCGCGCCCGAACAAAACACAAGCCCCGCTGCCCGTCCTTCAGCTTGCAAAAGCGCGGGCAGACATCGCACTGGATACGGCCATCCTCAAGATGGTGCCAGTAGCGGCCGGGGACGCTATCGATTTGCGGGGTCGTGACATTCATGGCGTTTTGGACCCTGACGGGACTTCACGATTGTTAGCTTGTCCTTTCAATATGTAGTCCTGATCACTATCTTTTTCAAAGGAAGCCAAGCGATTGGAACATAAATGACCCTCATCCGCCCACCCGCCATTGCCGGAACGTTTTATCCCGCCGCACCCGATATGTTGCGCAGCGAGATTGACGGGTTGATCCATGCCGCGGTCGAAAGCCAGACGGAGAATAATACGCCAATCCCCAAGGCGATTATTGTGCCCCATGCCGGGCTGATGTTTTCAGGGGCGATTGCCGGTTTGGGTTTTGCCACGGTTCGGACGTTAAAGGGTACGGTCAAACGGATCGTGATCATTGGTCCGGCGCATCGCATGGCGTTTCAGGGGATTGCGATTGCCAAGGCGGACGGGTTTGCCACACCGCTTGGCGATGTGCGCTGTGATCTGGCCGGGTTGCAGGCGGCCCTTGCATGGCCGCAGGTACAGGTTCTGGACGAGGCGCACACGCAAGAGCACGGGCTTGAGATCGAATTGCCGTTTATCCAGCGCCTGTTTGGCGAAGATGCCGATATCGGCATTGTGCCGTTGCTGGTCAGCCGGTGTTCTGCACGGCAGGTGCATGAGGTGATCGAGGCCCTTTGGGGTGGGCCGGAAACCCTGATCGTGATTTCATCGGACCTGTCGCATTTTCATGATTACGACACCGCCAGGCGCATCGACGACAATACGCGCGCAATGATCGAACGGTTTGACGCCGAAAGCATCACAAGCGGCGATGCATGTGGCGCGTTGCCAGTTGCGGGCATGTTGATGTCGGCCCGCAAACGCGACATGCGGATCAGGACGCTTGGCATGTGTAATTCCGGCGATATCACGGGCGATAAATCGCGCGTTGTCGGCTATGGCGCATGGGCGGTTTATGCGGGGTCAGCGGACATGCGCGAGGATGAAAAGACGAACAAATCATCAGGCGGCTTTGTCGGCATGACCGAAAAGCTTCTGGCCGATCACGGGGCGACGATGATCGACCTTGCGCGGCAATCGATCTGGCGCGGGATCACGCATGGCGGACCGCTTCGTATTGAACCGGCATCGGTTTCGCCCGAACTTCTGCAACCAGGTGCATGCTTTGTGACATTAAAGAAATCCGGCCAGCTTCGCGGCTGCATTGGGTCGATGATGGCGCATCGCGATCTTGCGACGGATCTTTGTGAAAATGCCTTCAAGGCCGGGTTTGGCGACCCGCGTTTTCCGGGCCTTCGCCAAGATGACTTGAATGACGATCTGGAATTATCGATCTCGGTCCTGTCCCCGCCGCGTGATTTTCCGTTTGAAAGCGAGGCCGATCTGATCGCCAAACTGACACCCCATGAGGATGGCATCATCCTGTCGGATGGCAATCATCGTGGTTTGTTCCTGCCACAAGTCTGGGAGCAATTGCCCGATCCGGCGGATTTCGTGGCGCAGTTGAAACGCAAGGCCGGGCTTTCGACGGATCACTGGTCGGATCGCATGCGCGCCCAACGGTTTGTCACGCGTGGCATATCGGGCAAGGACATCGCGCCCAGGAATTTCTGGCAGCAATCGACCCCGATGTCATGAGCATTGCCGGATCAGACAATATCAATGCCCGTGATGCGCGATATCGTTATTTCATTGAAAGCGTGATCGCGTGGGAAGGAGTTTGGGGGCTTTATGATAAAGGCTGGCTGTTGTGCCCCGGCAATGAAGGCACCCGATATTGCCCGTTTTTCGCAAGCCATGACCATGCGGATACGTGGAACGAGACTGCGCAAACCGGCTATGTCCCGACCGCCATCACACTGGTTGAACTAACCGAAAAGCTGTTGCCCGATCTTGCCCGGAACAGGATTGAGCCCGGTATTTCTCCCACCGGCGATGATGGCCCGATCCTGCCGGGGCATTCGGCATTGCATGATGATTTGATGGCCGCATTGAAACGCCATATTCAGGGCACATGAACAGACTGGACGTGATGGGCAAAATTCCCTATGCCCTTTGCACGCAAAAAGATTAACCAGACGAGATTGCCATGACGATTGCCCTTCCGGCCGATGCCAGTGCCCTT
>CBIHMD010000474.1:0-3060 GCA_966210655.1 uncultured Thalassospira sp. | reverse complement strand
GGCCGTTGCTTGGCGGCAAAAATGCCCGCAACCGCATCGTCATTGGTGGCATCCGCACCCAGCCCGTAAACCGTTTCGGTTGGAAACGCGACAAGTTCGCCCGCGCGCAACTTGGCCGCAGCCTGTGTCAGGGCACCTTCGGAATAGGGGCGGATCGTCAAAGCCGGGGACATCAAGCATTCCATAAAAAATATAGCCGTAAGAAATACCTAGCGATGCTGTAACGCAATGACAAGAATGTTGTTGATGGGATTAATTAAGGTAGATCACAGCGCGCTGTGATATTTTTTGGATTGATGTCTGGGGTGGACTTTCAATTTTTTCTATTCGGGGGAAGTTAAATGGTTGAGGCATATGTAATAATCGGAGCAATGAACACACACAAGAGTGCGACTATCAGGGCGTTAACTGGAGTGAGGGACCAGCAAACTACATGGAATGTACGTTGGACAGATTCTTCAAAAGATATGACAACTTATGTTGAACCGCGTTCGCTTCAAGAGAAAGGCATTGATGCAGCAGCCTTTGCAAAGTTTGTGGGTGCTTCCGGTTCTAAGAGGGTGATTTTCGCGCTACGTCCAGAAGGGAAACATTCGGGCGGAAAATATTACGAGGGTGCGGAGCATTACCTTGAACAGCTTAGAAAGAAAGGCTGGAGGATCAAGGGTTTGATTGAGCTTTCTGGGCCATACAATATTTCTTCTACATTTACTGTTTCGTCTAATATCGATGACTCAATCAACATTGCTGGGAATGAGATTGCGCATTTGATTAAGCCCTATTGGCCAATATTATAACCAATATCTCAGGGCTAAAAACTCCTGTAAAGATTATGGAATTTGACCTGACTTAAAAGAGAGGTTTAGGGTGTCGGTCGTAGGAAGAACCCGATGATTGATCCCGGTTCGCACGTGGTGCGTGTCAAAGCCTGCATCTCTGATATCCGGCCTGCTGCAAACACTCGCTCAGGTCCTCGAAACGGTGTAATCCATCGCAAGGAGGGCCTTTTATGCCTTTGCACATGCCATCCATTCCGCCGAAAGTTGCCATACCGCTGGCCCTGATTAATCTGGCGTCCTTTGTTTCGCAGATCATCCAGATCGGCGTGATCGACACGCTTTTGCCCCTGGCACTGACCAATGCCGGACTGGGGGAACGGCATGGCGGCATGATGCTGTCGCTTTACTGGATTGCCGATCTGATCGGTGGGTTCTTTGTCGCGGCAATTTTGCGCAAAACCCATCCCTTTGTCCCGCTTCTGATCAGCGGCCTGTCATTCTTCACCCTGATTGTCGTGGTGATGTTTGCGCCGCAATCGGCTCTTGTCCTGCCGGCAACCCTGTTTGCCGGGGTGGGGTTGATCCTGCGGTGGGTGGTGTGTGACGGTTTGATCGTGCAACTGGCCCCGCGCGATAAAATGGGCCGGGTGGTTGGTTTTCATGAAACCCTGATGGGGCTTGGCATTGTTCTGGGACCGATCCTGATTGGCTGGTTTGGTGATGACGCACTCGTCATGTCGGGCATTGCCCTTGCGGCTGCCATCATTCCGCTTTTCTGTGCCTTTGCCATGCCGCGCATTGAAATGGCATCGACCCAAAAGGGGGCCGGGGCAGCTTTCCGGCGCTGGATCGATCATTGGGATCTGGTGCTGATTGCCTTTGTCGCAGGGTTTGTCGAAATCTGCTTTTTGTCGGTCCTGCCCTTGCAATCGCAACGCGACACCGGACTTGCCGATGCCGGGCTCTGGATGGCGGCAATATTTGTGTTTGGCGGCACGATCTCCCAGCCGCTTGTTGGCTATGTTTCCGATAAAAGCGGCCCGATCAAACTGGCATGGCTATGCTTCGGATTGCTTCTGGCGGGGGCGGTGCCGATGGCGCTTGCAGGCTACGGGATCTTTGCCGCCGTCATTCAGTTTGCATTGGGGATCGCGGTGGCGGGGCTTTATACCGCTGCGGTCCTGATCGCGGCCAGTGGCCGGGGGCAGGGATATCAGGTCGGCGTTCTGGTGATCGTCTCGCAAAGCTATACGCTAGGGGCCATTGTCGGCCCGTCGGCGGGGACGTCGCTTTTGGTGATTGTCGGAAGCTGGGCTTTGCCCTTGCTAGTCTTGAGCGTTGGCTTTGTTTCGTTAGGCTTGCTATGGGTCCGTCAGCTATCTGGCGGAACTCGCTAGGTCATCAAAAAAGCACACGGACCAATTGGCGAGCTAGTTCGGAAAGCCCAACTGTGACCGCAGTAAATAAGCTGTCGATCACACGCCGCATAATTTTCTGGTTGTTAGAATTCATCTCTTCGCGAAACTCCACAAATGGCCTTCCGAAGAGTTTTTCAATAAATTGTTAAGTTCTTTTGAATTCCTTGCCAGTGAGGCAGACAGCGCAGAGCCGCCATCAAGATGGCGGCTCCATTTTACGCTCTAGCCCGGTGGTCGCTCCGCGGCAGTGACCCGGACCGCGTCGCCGTGATTCCGGCGGCTATTTACGTCACCTACACTTTGTGTGGCGATGGCGCGATCATCATTCAAATTGCCAAAAATGTCAAGGTTTCTGCGGTGTGGCATGCATCGTGATATGCGCCATATGCAATGCGGCCTGCCTTTGATGCGCCGCACAAAAGACAAGCCGCTATGATCGTTCTGTTATTCGGATCGCTTACCGCTTCGCGATAGATCAGGATTGGTATTTCACCGGCACGGACGGGCTGCGTGCGATGAAGAACGGATTGCGGAAATCGGCCTTGCCATAAGCAAATCGAGTCCCGTCCATATTCTCGACAACACCACCGGCGGCTGCCAGAACCGCATGACCGGCCCCGATATCCCATTCCATGGTCGGGCCAAGCCGGGGGTAAAGATCGGCCACCCCTTCGGCCAGAAGGCAGAGTTTAAGCGAACTTCCCGCCGGGCGCAGTTCCTTGACCGCAAGATCACCCAGAAACGCCTTCATCGCCTCGGGATCGCCATGCGACCGTGACCCGACAACCACAACGCCGTCTTCGGGCATGTCGCGCACGGTGATCGTGCGCTCGGTGTCGTTACCATCGCCGCTGCCTTCAATC
>CBIHMD010000473.1:0-3075 GCA_966210655.1 uncultured Thalassospira sp. | reverse complement strand
GCGCTTTGCTGTCCCGCTGTCATCCCCCCTTAGGACTTTGGGCCCTTGTCTCCGATGGCCAGCGTATTGCGGGCGCATTCCATGGTGGTTGCCAGGCTGGCCACAGCAAGCTGTTGCTGTTCGTTGACCATGTTGGCAAACAGCACGCCCTGTGCCTGTGCCTGCGACAGGTAGGTCTGCATGGTTCCCATGGCCGGCGCGGTGCCGATGACGGTGGTGTTTGTCTGGGTCACGCCATCGGTGATCTGTTCGTCGACTTCGCGCGGAGAGCTCATCGTTTTGATCCTTATCGGTTAGGACGCGACATCATCTGTTCGATGCTTTTGGTCAGGGTCGCCATGCCGGTCATCGAGAGCTGCCGCTGACCGGACACCATATTGGCCATCAGAACCCCCTGCGCCTGTGACTGGGCCAGCATGGCCTGCAGGGTGGCGTAAGCCGGGCCGATGCCGATGGTGCCAACATTGACCAGACTGACAGCATCACTGATCTGGTGGGATACCTCATCCTGCAGGTTGATCATCGCGTCGGCGATTTTGGTTGCGTCGGGATTGGTGTCGGACGGGTCGGTTTTTGCCGGTGCCATCACGGTCTCCTTGGCTGGCGCGTGGATTACACAGCAATGACGGTGAAGGACGGAATTTGTGACGCAAAAAAGCCCGGCAAGCTTTTGCATGCCGGGCCGGTTCGGGCGGCGAAACCAATGAAGGATTACGACACTGCGGTGCCGGTGGTTGCCTTCAGGGCGGACAGCAATGCAAGCATGTTGTCCGGAACGTCGCTGGTGGCGATTTTCTGTGTTGCGACGGCACCAGCCATGGTGTCGACGGAATAGACCTGAATGACGCCCTGATTGGTTGCAGCCTGCGACGAGATGCCGACCTGCTGCTGGGTGCTGACGGCATTTTCATAGAGAATGCCGTGGGAATGTGCCAGCGACTGAAACAGCGAGCCCATGGCCATGGCCGGTGCATCGCCCAGTACTTTGACATTGGCCTGGGTCACTGCATCGGTAATCATGCCATTGACCGGGGTATTATCAGCCATAATCTGTCTCCTGGTTGCCTGGAAAAATATGCCGGAAACCGGCCCGTTCCGCGTATTGCGCGGCGATCAGTCATTTGACGGGGACGATGGGTCTTTGTGACGCCAAACCGCCAAAAACTGCGGGCAGAATTACCGGGAAACGATATTGGGCGGCCGGTCGGAAAACGGGCCGCCCAATCGGGGAGGTCTTCGAGGAAGCGGCTTAGCTTTTGACGGCCTGAAGCGTGGTCAGAAGCGAAAGCATGTTGTCGGGGACATCGCTCTGCGCGATTTTCGAGGTCGCGACAGCATCGGCCATGGTGTCGACCGAATAGATCTGGATGACGCCCTGGTTGGTGGCGGCCTGAGACGAAATACCAAGCTGCTGCTGGGCGCTGACGGCATTTTCATAAAGAATGCCCGTGGAATGGGCCAGGGACTGGAAGATAGAGCCCATAGCCATAGCAGGGGCATCACCGAGCACCTTGACGTTTGCCTGGGTGACGGCATCGGTGATTTGACCGTTTACCGGGGTCGGAATCGCCATTTCAAAACTCCTTCGTATGCTGCTTGCGGTGGAAATCCTGACGGGGTTTCTCCGTCCCGAATTCATCCTATCGACGCTGGCAATTCGGGCTTGTGACGGGACGGGTGAATTTTTTTGCCAGCAAAAGGCTTTGGTAAGTCTTTTGGGCCTGATATTTTCAGGCCGGTCTTAAAACGGGCAGAACGGCATTTGCCCTTCTGCCCGTTTTATGGATCATGGCGCGGTTACTGAATGCCGGCACCGCGCAGGTGGTCGCGGGCAAGCTGGACGCGTTTGCGCACGGCGCAATTGCTTAGTCCGAGATTGTCCGCGATATCGTCATAGCTACGGTCTTCGACACATCGCATCAGAAGCGGCTTGCGCAATTTTTCGGGAAGGGCCCGCAAGGCGCGTTCAAGATGGTCGAACATTTCGGTCGCGAGGAAAGATTCCTCGGGGCTGGGTTCGTTGCGACCGGAAATAGGCGGGAGGGCGGCATCCGCGGTGCCATGGTTTTCTTCCTTGTATTCCGCCTTGCGGCGATTTTGCCGGTGCAGATCAATGCAGGCATTGTGCACGATCCGTGATAGCCATGCGCGGTGATTGCGGATTTCGTCCATGGAATCTTCGAATTTGACCGATGCCTTGAGCATGGCTTCGGACAGCGCATCCTGCGCATCGTCCATATTGCCCGACATCAGTTTCAGGCATTGTTTCAGAAGGCTGTCCTGCTGATCCATCCAGAGCGGCCAGAAATTTGGTGCCGCCGGTTCCATGCCCGGCGTGTCTGCGTCTTCGAATGGATCGGATTGCCATGATCTCGCATGGGCAGGGGAAGATTGTGGTGTGCCAAGTGGTTGGCAGGGGGCAGGTTGTTCGAAACCGAGATCACCCAGCAGCGACATTGCATCCTGCAAGGATTGCTGCATCTGGTTCATCGGGTTGCCGAGAGCGGCCAGACCGTTTAACCCGGCAAATCCGTTCATGCCGGGCATTCCGCTTATTCCGGCCATGCCGCCAAAGTTGCCGAGACTGCCCGCAATGATATCAGTCGGACTTGGTCCGTTTGATGACGGCTCCAACCCCGGCAATCCGGCTAGAGGATTGAAATTTGCCGGATATCCGCGGGGAATGGCAGAGGGTTCTGTGGTGGCTTGCGGTTCCTGCGGGGTGGGATTTTGTTGGGTTGTGTTCTCGAAATTACAACTTTTACGAGAGTTGATATCAATGGCGGCAAGGTAATCCGCAGCCAGTCTGGCGCGTTGTTCGTCTTTGAGATGCGACCAGATGGATGTTACATTGTCTCCTGTCCTTAACGCCCTTTCCAAGGCATCGTCTAGTGATTTGGCGAACGTGATTTCGTTCTCCGATAATTCCGATCGTCCCGGTTCGCTATTTTTTTCGTACTGCACTTCGGACCCCTCCTCAGAAAGATTACAACCAAAGGCTGTTTAGGTCTCTCGCGACTATTATGACGGTGTGCAGTTTGAATTGTGAATAAAAAGAAAAATACAATTTAAAAT
>CBIHMD010000472.1:0-3079 GCA_966210655.1 uncultured Thalassospira sp. | reverse complement strand
CCTCTTGGTGACAACGTATTTCAAGACGAGATACAGCCAGACAAAAAGGCCGGTGCATGCACCGGCCTTTTCGATCAGTTGCGGTCGTCTTATTCGGCGGCTTTGACTTCGGCATTGCTGCGGATTGCAGCATCGCGAACATCGCCATCGACATGTTCTTCGAACTTAGTGAAGTTCTTTTCGAACAGGCTGGTCAGGTTTGCGGCAGCCTTGTCATAGGCTGCCTTGTCCGACCAGCTATCGCGCGGGTTCAGGACTTCTGCCGGGATATCACCGCAAGCGGTCGGATATGCCAGACCGAAATACGGATCGGTGGCGAAGTCTGCATTTTCAAGTTCGCCATTCAGCGCCGCGTTAAGAAGGCCTCGGGTATAGGCGATCTTCATGCGCGAACCAACGCCATAGCCACCACCCGACCAGCCGGTATTGACCAGCCAGCAATTGGCCTGATGTTTTTCCATCAGTTCACCAAGCAGTTTGGCATAAGCCGACGGATGACGCGGCATGAACGGTGCACCAAAGCATGCGGAAAACGCCGCGGTCGGCTCCTTGACACCCTTTTCGGTGCCAGCAACCTTTGCGGTGTAACCCGACAGGAAGTGATACATTGCCTGTGCCGAAGTCAGCTTGGCGATCGGCGGCAGAACGCCAAACGCATCGCAGGTCAGCATGATGATGTTTTTGGGATGACCGCCACGACCGTTTTCCGATGCATTCGGGATGAATTCGATCGGATAGCTTGAGCGGGTATTTTCGGTGTGACGTGCATCGTCGAGGTCAAGCTCACGCGATTGCTTGTTCATCACAACGTTTTCCAGAACCGTCCCGAAGGTTTCGGTTGTGGCATAGATTTCCGGTTCGGCTTCTTTCGAAAGCTTGATCACCTTGGCATATCAGCCGCCTTCGAAGTTGAAGACGCCGTCTTCGCCCCAGCCATGTTCATCATCACCGATCAGAGTGCGCGATGCATCGGCCGACAGGGTGGTTTTGCCGGTGCCCGACAGGCCAAAGAAGATCGCCGTGTCGCCGTCCTTGCCCATATTGGCCGAGCAATGCATCGGCATGACGCCTTTGGCCGGAAGAATATGGTTAAGAACGGAGAAGATCGATTTCTTCATTTCGCCGGCATACCAAGTGCCGCCGATGATGACCATTTTGCGTTCGAACGACACCATGACGAAGACTTCGGAACGGGTGCCGTCAACTTCCGGATCGGCCTGCAGGCCAGGGGCATGCAGAATGGTGAATTCCGGAGCGAAATCGCGAAGTTCTTCTTTCTGCGGCTGGATGAACATGTTGCGTGCAAAAAGATTGTGCCATGCATTTTCGTTGATCACGCGAACCGGCAGGCGGAAACGCGGATCGGAACCGGCATAGCAGTCCTGAACGAACAGTTCTGTACCCTGGAAGTAAGCGCGCACTTTCTGATACAGGCGCTCGAATACTTCCGGGCTGACCGGGCGGTTGACATCGCCCCAATCGATTTCGTTCTTGGTGCCTTCCTCTTCGACGATGAAACGGTCCAGCGGGGAACGACCGGTATGTTCACCGGTCAGCGCAACAAATGCGCCACCCTTGGCAATTTTGCCTTCCTGACGACGGATCGCATGTTCGTAGAGGCCGGCAGCGTCCAAATTCCAGTGAACGGCGCCAAGATTCTTGAGGCCATGAGTTTCAAGGCCTACACGGCTGACAACGGGTCCTGATTGCAGCACGGATCTCTCCTGGTGGGAATTGAGTCTGGGGTTAATAGTCAATTCTACACAATCGGTATGTGGGTTAACCGGTTGCGTCGCGACATATTGTTACAAAGGTGTCTCAAAAGCAACCTGTCCTTTGGCTCAATACCAAGGAAAACGTAGATGTTTTTGCGTTTGCGAAAAGTCACCTTTCGAAAGTGACAATTAAATCTTCATTGCCCAAATCAGGCCATCTGACCGCGCGCTTTTTTACACATTTCGACCAGAATATCGCGCGCATCACCGGGGCTGCGGATCGTTTCGCCAAATTCGATGCGCAAAGGACGGGAATCGGCAGAATTGCATTCCAAATCCATTCCATCGCAGTCAATCGCCACCATTTTCCAGTCGTCGTTTCTATCCTGATCGGTGAAATGTTCGACAATATCGGCTATGGCGTCGGCATGGTCGGTATTCATATGTTCGATCACATCGCCATGGCCTGCGATCAGCGACTGACAGCCGTCGATAATGAACTGGTCGCCTTTCAGCCGTCGTTGTCTACCAAAACCGCCGACCCAGTAAACGGCTTCGACCGTGATGTGATAAAAGCCAAAATCGGCGAAATCTGCATACTGGGCAGCATCGGGATGTACTTGCAGGTATCGCCGCCGTGTTTCGGATGTGTGATCGGCAACTGCCCGGCCAAAGATCGTCAGTCTGGCGTTATCCGTATTGATCCTATCGCTTTGTCCATGATCGATATTGTCGTCGGTAAACAGTAGGGACAGTCGCGGATCACTTTGCAAATGACGGGTATGATCCGCCAGATCGGAAATCAGCAGGATGGGGCTGCCATCAATATGGGCGGCAGGAACGACCATTGATGTTACCGGCCAGCCATCGCCAACCTGTTTGTGATCGCAGGAGGTCGTGGCAATGACTGCATGTGTGGCACGTCTTGTCATGCGCCGGAGTTCTGCCGCGGCATTTCCGTTGTGGTGTGCAATGTCCGACATGCAGTGTGTCCCTTTGATAAACAGGGCTTTTATTTGGGGTTGGTTGTTGCCGTCCGCAATGTTTGGTCTGGTTGGATTACAGATCGCTGTTTCCGGTCGTGATGAGCGGTGCGGTCGTGGCGGAAAGACGACGTTTGCGGACGGTTTCCAGCACCCGTTTTTTGCTCCCGTCGCTCATGCCCATCCATGCACCGATTTCATCGCCCGTGCGAAAGCATCCGGTACAGTAACCGGCGGCCGAGTCAAGAACGCAAACACCAATACAAGGGGATTTGACAGGCATGGTTTTCCAAATCTGGTAACGGGATTGATTGTCTGCATAGAAAACACAATGCCCGCCAGGATCAAGAGGGTAATAATCCGGCGGGCTTTGGTATGTGT
>CBIHMD010000471.1:0-3081 GCA_966210655.1 uncultured Thalassospira sp. | reverse complement strand
CCTGCCGCAAACTTGCCAGCCGCGCCCGGCAGAATATCCATGCCGCCCGTCCGCGCTTTTCCGTTCCAAAAGAACAGGGCATGAAAATCGCGTCGGCCTTTTTCACCGCATCGCGCACCGGGGACCTGCAGGCATTGCGCGATCTTCTGGCCGATGATGTTGCCGCCTATGCCGATGGCGGCGGCCGTGTTCCCGCAACACCCATGCCGCTGACCGGCATTTCGGCTGTGATGCAACGTCATATGGAAATGGCAGAAGGCTTTGCGCAATCTCCATCACGGCTGGTGCGTTTTGCCATGATCGATGGCCTGCCCGGCTTCATCACCATCGAGGCTGGCAATATCCTGCAAACAACCGCCCTGCAAATCGAACGGGGTCGCATTACCGCCCTTTATGTCACGCGCAACCCGGACAAGCTCGGCCATCTTGCCCATCACCGGACATTGCAATAACACCCTGTCCTATCCGGCTTTCCGCGACAGAAGGTGATCAATCGACACCGCACCCGCTCCCTTGATCACCAGCATCAGCAACACAAAAATCCACAACACCCGCTGATCAATCAACTGATCGGGCAAACCGTCAAAAAGCGCGCCCGCCGCCGCACCATGGGCCGTGATATCCACCACGGTCTGAACCGCCACAAACCCGATCATGCCAAGCGCACCCAAGCGCGTAAACAGCCCCAGCACGATCAGAACCGGCAAAACGAATTCTGCCAAAGTCCCGGCAATCACGATGATATGCCACGGGAAAAACGGAATGGCCGCCGTGTCATACAGATACTGATCGGCAATTGATGGCACGATCTGCGCAAACGCCCCGGCACTGGGAAAGCTATCCCCCGCCACCTGGGTCATCGCGCTGTTGAAATAATAAGGCAGCAAACTCGCCGCAAACCACAACCGTGCAGCAAGCCCGATGAACCAGCCATCGGTCCGCGCTTCCAGATTGCCAAACAGGCTGGCATGAAGCCCGGTCATTCTTTTGATCGCTGTTTGCATTTTTTACTCCCTCAAACCGGCAAATGCCCCGGCCGCTATCAGTTGGGCAAAGCCCGATGTCACATCAAATTGCGGATCACATTCGATTGCCGCGCCATACCCATCGGCAACCGTCATGCCGTCCAGAAGGCAGCGGGCAAATACCGCGCCCGCCTCATCCAGTACGATCTGGTGGACCGTCATGCCGGGCCGGGTAATCAGGACATTTTCCGGTCGCGGCACAATCGGTTCGGCCTGCGTGCTATCCACCTGCTGCCGCAACCAGATCGCATGGATCGGAAAGGACGAGCTCACCAAGCGGCACGCGCTACGGGCCACAAACCGGCACGCCGCCAGATCATCGCCCAAAGCCGCAAGTGCCCCGGCATCCAGCACCGTATCATCAGCCTCATGCAACACCTCAAGCCGCGCCCGTTCCAGCCGGGCCATATCGGAAAGATAGGGCACTGACGCCGCCGCATCGAAACCATCAATGAAATCGGCAAAACCGGTGCCATAAAGTGCAAGTGATCCGTTGCGCGCCTGCTCGGCCCGGAAAAAGCCTTGCGCCATGGCGCGAAAGAAATCCTCCCCCACCAGCTTCACCACCACCGGATAGGCCGCGATCAACGCATCGCCAAGCCCGCGATGGACATTGTTGCGATAAATCGCAAACCGTCCTGCCATTGCCGGATCAAGCCCCACCGGCCGCGCCGATGGATCTACTGCCATCAGGGCGCGGGAAAATTCCGCCTGAAAGGCCCCAGCACCGCTCATGACGCCACCCGCACGGGATCGGCACCCGAAAACCGCGCAAGATGCCCCTCAAGGTGCAAGTCCGCAAGCGCCGCCTCGGCCCGAAGCGTCGCCCAATTCGGCACATCATTATCCCATTCAATCAGGGTCGGCCGCGCCCCGATGCGTGCAATCAGGCGATCAAACAGATCCCAGACCGGATCGGCCACCGGGCGCGAATGGGTATCGATCAAAACCTTCTCATTGCTATTGGCATCCGCCTCATGCCCCGCCAGATGAATTTCCCCGATCAGGTCGCCGGGGATCGCATCGACATAATCGTTGGCGTCAAAGCCCAAATTGCAGGCGGAAATGTAAATGTTGTTTACATCAATCAGAAGCCCGCATCCCGAACGCCGCGCGGCCTCAGATATAAAGTCAATTTCGGGGATCGAATTTTGTGGCAACGCCAGATAGGACGTCGGATTTTCAATCAGGATTTTCCGCCCTGTTGCCGTCTGCACCTCGTCAATCGCCTCAACCAGTTGATCAAGCGACGTTTGCGTCATCGGTGTCGGTAAAAGGTCGGCCATGTAAAGCCCCTCATGGCTTGACCATGCAATATGTTCCGACAGCATGGCGGGCTCAAACCGGTCCACCAGCCGCTTGAGATCGGCCAAATGATGGGGATCAAGCCGCTCCCCGCCGCCAAGTGACAAGCCAACCCCATGCATCGATATCGGATAATCCGCACGCAATGATTCAAGCACCGCAAGGCGCGGCCCACCGGCCACCATGTAATTCTCAGGATGGATTTCAAACCAGCCGACCTGCTTGGGCTGGCCGATCACATCATCGGCATGCGCGCCCTTGAAACCGACACCGGCCCGGTCGGGCAATCTGGTGCCATGCGGGTTACTGATCATCGCAAACCTCCCGGAAAAAAAGAATATGCCGACCGGCCAAACCGGTCGGCATCATCACATCAGGATTTCGGAAGATCGCGTTCAAGCGCCTCAAGGCTGCCCATGACCTCGCGGCCATCCGCCGTCGTAAAGCTCATATCCGCACACGTCCCGGCAGGAACCAGCTTCCAGGCATTGCCTTGATAATCCACTTTCGATGTCCCGGCACATGTGGTGCCCGGCCCCGCTGCACAATCATTCTGCCCGGCAAGTGATACGCCGAAACATTTTTCCTTGGCACCCTGTGCCTGCGCCTGACCAACCGCCGCAAGCGAAACCGCCGCCGAAAGTGCCGCGCCCAGAACCAATGCGTTTTTCATGATGTCATCCTTGTTGCGTGAAACCTGATCGCCGTACTAGCGATGTCTTTTTTGGTAACAGGCGAACGGATCACCGTC
>CBIHMD010000470.1:0-3082 GCA_966210655.1 uncultured Thalassospira sp. | reverse complement strand
CCGAAACGCAGGCCGTCCGCCTGTCGATCATTCCGGTGCGTATCCGCGGCACATACGCCGATGCCCTCGCGGCACTGGACTCGATTGGCAACGAACGGCTTAAAAACTTCTATGTCGAACTGATCGACAAGATGTCCAAGCTTTCGGTTGGTGATGACAGCCTGCCTGAACTGCGCAAACGCGAACTTGCCGCAGCCGAGGAAAGCCAGCGCCTGGTCATCCAGAGCGGCGAGTTTGCCAATGCGATGCGCAGCAGTGTTGCCGAACTGGTCGCAGCCCTGAATACCGAAGTTCAGGATGCCGCCGCACAGGCCAAAGTTGTCGAGAAACAGAGCCTGACGGCACTGGCCGTTGTCGCCGCCGCCGCCATCCTGATCTCTCTGATCATTTATGTCGTCTATGTCCGTGGCAACCTTCTGCGTCGTCTTGCCGGTCTTCAGACCACCATGGTCGCACTGGCCGATGGCAATCTCGATATCGAAGTGCCGGTCAAGGGCAGTGATGAAATCACCGCCATGGGCCGTGCGGTCGAGGTATTCAAAGACAACGCCGTCAAGGTGCGTGAACTTCAGGCCGAAGAAGAACGCCTGAACCGTGAACGTAACGAAGCACTGCGTGACGAGCTTCTCGGCCTTGCCGATACCCTGCAAAACGAAGTCGAAAGTGCGGTCGGTGAAATCGCCGCCCTTGCCGAACAGCTTCAGGGTGTGTCGGGCCAGATGAGCCAAAGTGCGGAATTCGTATCGGGTCAAACCGAAGATGTTGCATCTTCGGCACAGGAAGCCACCGGCAACGTCGAAACCGTTGCGGCGGCCACCGAACAGCTTTCGGCATCAAACGCGGAAATCAACCGCCAGATGGCGGAATCAACCCGCATTTCCAACGATGCCGCAGATCGCGCACAGGAAACCAACCAGTTGGTGGTCAGCCTGTCGCAGTCGGCAAACCGCATCGGCGAGGTTATTGCACTGATCACCGACATCGCCGAACAGACCAACCTTCTGGCCCTTAACGCCACCATCGAAGCGGCGCGCGCCGGCGATGCGGGCAAGGGCTTTGCGGTTGTCGCAGCCGAGGTCAAAAACCTCGCCAACCAGACCGAAAAAGCGACCGAAGAAATTGCCGGTCAGATTTCCGGCATCCAGAAGGCGACCGGGGAATCCGTTACCGCCATCGGGGATATCGGTCGCATCATCGAAAACATCAACGAAATTGCCACCACCATCTCGGCTGCGGTCGAAGAACAGGGTGCGGCAACCGACGAGATCACGCGAAACGTGCGCAGTGCAGCCGATCGCACCCGCACCGTTTCGGCCTCGATCAATGATGTGGCAAGTGAAACCGGCAAAACCGGCGAGCTTTCCGGTCAGGTTCTGTCAACTGCACAGACCGCGTCCGAAAAGGTCGAACATCTGCGCTCGCGGATCAACGGTATCCTCGAAGATCTGCGTCAGCAGGCCCGTGACCGCGCCTCCTGATCAATCAGACTTGTTCTTGTGCAAAGGCCCGCCATCTGGCGGGCCTTTTTATTTACCCACAGAACCACAAGCTTTTGTACAGAAAGGGATTATCCAAAAGCACAAGGAAGAAAATTGGCGAAACATTTGGGTTATTCTGCGCAAGACCCTGTGCTATAGATGCCCATAATATAAAAATAATAAGACCTTTCGCCTTCAATTGTCCCGCACCCTTATCGTTCCTAACCGATATCGCGGGTCTCCCCGAATGCGGAAACCACAGGAAGGTTCCATCCAGGAAAGCCGAACAAACGCGCGTTACCGGCATGACAGAAGCCGGGGCGCTGGTTATGCGTAATCGGGGTTAGGTGAGTAATGGGAAAGACTATCAAATCTGGTGATCGCCAGAAGCCGGTCAGCAAGACCGCAAAAGGCTTCGGCGTTCAGGGGAAACTGGCGGCTTCATTTGCACTTGTTGGTCTGATGGCCGTCGTGGCGGCCACCGTCGCCGTCATATCATTCGGCAAGTTCGGAACCGAACTTTCCAGCATCACGCATTCAAAGCTGCCGCCAATGTTTGCGGCACAGCAACTGGCAACCGACAGCGCCAAGATCGTGGCAATCGCGCCGCGAATCATCGCATCGAAGACACCGGACGAAGAACAGGTCGTCAAATCAGAACTCGATACGCTGCTGGCCGGGCTAGATGACAATGTCGGGCAATTGCGCGCAACAAATCTTCAACCCGAAATTCTCGATGGCATTCATACCAACAGTTCCAATTTGCGCGATGCCTTGGAAAATCTGCATGAAATGACCTTGAACCGGTTTACCATCGCAGACGAGATCGCCGGAAAACTGAACAAGTTTCAGCAGCTAAGCGGACGCTACAGCAGCATGATCACGCCGCTTCTGTCCTTTACCCAGACAACCATTTCCGGAATCAGCGGCACGGTCGAAGACCTCCGTAAATCAGGCGATCCCCTGCCCTACGAAGATCAGGTCCGCACCACCAAACTTCTTTATGAACTTGACGATGCCGTTGCATCGCGTGGCCCGGTTCTGGAACTCAGCCGGATGGGCAGCGACATCGTCAATACGATCCTGACAGCAAGCTCGCTCAACGACGCAACACGGCTTTCCGTTATCAGCATGCAGGTTCGCGGCAGCTTTACATCGCTGCAAAAACTGATCGAAGACCTTGATAACGAGAAGCTTAAAAAGTTCTATAGTGGTCTGGTCAATGACATGCTTGAACTGTCAATCGGCGATGGCAGCCTGCCTGCCTTGCGGATCAAGGATATTGAAACCGCCGCAACCCAGCAACAGATTGTCAATCAAAGCGCGCAATATGCCGCTGACATGGAAAGCAGCGTCAAGGCACTGGTCGAAAGCCTGCAAGCCGATGTCGACAAGGCCGCCGCATCAACCCAGCTTCTGAACACGCACAGCTCGCAGATCATGTATGGCGTCGCCGGTGCGGCGATCCTGATCTCGCTGATCATTTATGTCGTCTATGTCCGTGGCAACCTTCTGCGCCGCTTGGCCGGTCTGCAGAAAACCATGGTGACACTGGCCGATGGCAATCTCGATATCGAAGTGCCGGTCAAGGGCAGTGATGAAAT
>CBIHMD010000469.1:0-3082 GCA_966210655.1 uncultured Thalassospira sp. | reverse complement strand
GTATGCTGGTCGGTGAAGATCAACGTTTCTTCCTGCCAGCCTCGGTGCTTTGCGGGGCGTTGATCCTGTCGGCGACGTCGGTTCTGTCAAAACTTCTGATCCCCGGTGCGATCCTGCCGATTGGTGTGATTACCGCACTTGTCGGCGTACCGTTCTTTTTCTCGCTGATTTTCGCAAGCCGGAGGAAATCATGGTAACGCTCAGACTTGAAGACCTTGGCACCCGTTATGGCCGTGTCCATGTGGTTTCAGGTGTTAGCACACCGGTTCTGACCGGTGGCGATGTGATTGCCGTGATCGGGCCGAATGCCGCGGGTAAATCAAGCCTGTTCAAACGCATTGCCGGTCTTGCCAAGGGCGGTGGCAAGGTGCATGTCGAAACGACGGCCTATAACCGCAACACGATCTGCTATATGCCGCAGGATACCGGGTCGAACGCGGTTCTATCCGTATACGAGTCGGTCATTCTAGCCGCCAAGCAGGGATCGTCGCTGCGCGTTCAGGCCGATGAACTGGCGCGGATTGACGATATTCTGGCGGCGCTTCGGATTTCCGATCTGGCAGCACGTAATCTGGGCGAACTTAGTGGCGGGCAGCGCCAGCTGGTTGCCATTGCCCAGACGCTGGTGCGTGAACCCGAAATCCTGTTGATGGACGAGCCGACCTCGGCCCTTGATCTGCATCGCCAGATGGAGGTCCTGTCCTTCATGCGCGATATCGCCAAGCAGCAGAAAATGATCGTCCTGATTGCGATCCACGATCTGAACCATGCCCTGCAATATTGCGATCACGCCATGGCAATCCGCGAGGGCCAGATGGTGGCATTTGGTGAATGCGCCAAGGTGATCGACCGCAATCTGTTACGCGACGTTTATCAGGTTGACGGCCATGTCGAACACAATTCGCTTGGTCATCCTCATATTGTTCTGCGCGGACCAATTACATCCGGCGGCACCGTCACCGAATATCCCGCAGAACGTATTGCCGCCCAATAATTGGCAATCATCAAATCAGGCAGGCTGAATTCATTCAGCTTGCCTCTGCCTCGACGCGGTTAATGATATCGGCCATCAATCCATGCAGCCGGTCACGGTAACCGGTACGGGCCGACGGTTCGGTTTCATCCGACGTCATCGCCACGGTCAGTTCAAGTGCGGGAACGATGTAAAGCATCTGTCCACCATATCCCCAAGCATAAATCACATCCTGCCCGGCAATATCGCGCATGAACCAGCCATAGCCGTATTCATCACCGGTAAATCGTGAATTGGTCTGATGCTGCCAGCTTTGATTGATCCAGTCCTGCGTGATGATCTGCGTCCCGTCCGGGGCACGCCCGCCATTGCGGTAAAGTTCGCCAAAGGCCAGAAGGGAGGCGGTGGTCATCGCCATCTGGTTACCGCCAAAGTAAATGCCCTGCGGGTCGCGATCCCACGCCGTAATGGCAAAATTATCCAGCGGTCCCAGCCATTCGCGCGCCAGTGCCAGCGTCGATTTTCCGGTTTCGCGTGTCAGGATGGCCGATAGCAGATGGCTTGATCCGGTCGAATACAGCATGTCACCGCCCGGATCGTCGGCAAAGGGACGGGCGAGGGCAGCACGCACCCAGTTCGATTGTGCCACCCACTGGCCATAATACTGGCCCGATGTCCGTCCCAGACCGGCCTGCATCGACAGCAAATTACCGATGGTAATGTCAGACAGGCGCGGGTCGGGGTCGGCTGGCAACTGATCGCGCAGCAAGGGGGCGATTTTCTGATCCGTCCCGGTTAAAACACCGCGGTCAATCGCGATGCCAACCAGTGCCGAAATGATCGATTTCGATGCGGATTTGATATTGGTGGCCTGATCGGGGGAATTGCCGTGATAGCCCTGCTGTGCGATCACATCGCCCCGATGGGCGACCATCACCGCCTGCAAGGGTTCCAGACCTTCGGCATCGGTCAGGATAGTGTCCAGGCCCGGCAGATCCGTCGATTGCGACATGGCGCCTGCCGGGGCTGCGAATGCCACGGGTGCTGTCGTCAGCACCATCACAAAAAGCAGAATAGTGCTATATCTGTCAAAATATCCGATGATTGTCTGCCCCCTTATTCCACCGGCTCGGAAACGGTACCAAAGGATGCAAGTGCGCGTTCCATCCGGGCAGCATGGGCATCTTCGACCCGCGACAGGCTTTCAAACCAATCGGCGATATCGTTAAACCCTTCTTCGCGGGCGATACGGGCCATTTCAGGATACCGGGATTTGGCATCGTTTTGTTCATCGGCAAATGCAGCTTCAAGATTAAGCCGGGTAGTGCCGATTGGCTGCCCGGTGGCCGGATCGCCAACCTGTTCGAGAAATTCGAGATGACCGAAGGCATGGCCGGTTTCGGCCTCGGCAGTGGCGCGGAACATTTCGGCAATTTCCGGATAGCCTTCGATATCGGCCTGCTGCGCGAAATAGAGATAACGACGATTGACCTGGGCTTCGGAGGCGAATGCCGTGCGGAGAAGTTCCTCGGTCCGTGTTCCCTTGAGCACCATTACGGGCTTCCTTTTTTGTCGTTCAGGTCTGGTATTTGCAGTGATGCTGTCATGCATATCGGCAAAAAAAGGGCGATGTTTCCGCAGGGAACCATCGCCTCTGTATTTGTCTTGAAAACCCCGCCCGTCAAGCACTGAAGGGACGTTTTGCACCATCCCGGGCGGTTTTCATCGGGCCGTCATGTCGTTGTCACCGCATCGCTATATTTACGCCACACCAGGGTCGCGAATGTTATCGGCGACAAAACAGGTCAGGCGGCGTTACGTGCCGACTGTCGGCGCAGGCGAAATACCAGGTCGACTGATTCCAGCTCGGTGCCGCGCGGCATATTGGGAATGCGCGCAAGCTGAACCGCCTCGGCGGGAATGTCGCTGAGCATTCCGTCTTCCTCGCAATAGAAATGATAGTGCGGGGCTGTGTTGGTGTCGAAATAGGATCGACCGGAATCGATCACGATTTCATTGAGCAGCCCAGCATCGGTAAACTGGTGCAGCGTGTTGTAAACCGTTGCCAGCGATACCTTGATATTCTGGCTCATGGCCTCGGAATGAAGC
>CBIHMD010000468.1:0-3085 GCA_966210655.1 uncultured Thalassospira sp. | reverse complement strand
GCACTCGCAAGCAACTGACCGTGGTGACCAAATCAAATGCACAACGCAATGGCATGGTCATGTGGGATGAAATCGCAGCCGAAGTTGCTGCAGAATATCCTGATGTCCAATGGGACAAGATGCTGGTCGATGCCATGACCATGCGTATGACCCTGCGCCCCGAAACGCTCGATACCATCGTTGCGACCAACCTGCATGCCGATATTCTGTCGGACCTTGCGGCGGCACTGGCCGGGTCTCTTGGCATTGCGCCGACAGCAAACCTTAATCCCGAAGGAAAGTTTCCGTCGATGTTCGAGCCGATCCACGGTTCGGCTTTCGATATTACCGGCAAAGGGATTGCCAATCCGGTGGCGACTTTCTGGAGTGCGGTCATGATGCTTGATCATCTGGGCGAGGCGGCGGCATCGGCGCGTCTGATGCGCGCTGTGGAGCGCGTTACAGCTGATCCCTTGCTGCACACACCTGATCTTGGTGGAAAGGCCACGACACGTCAGGTGACCGATGCCGTGATTGCGGCCATTCACGGCGACAATCTTTGATTAGGGTATGACAATGGCGGTACGCAAAATGCCAGATATTTTCACTGATACAGGGGCACGCGCCCTGCTTCGGGAAATGTTTGATGCAGCCATCCGTGCCGCAGACCCGGACCACTGCGTTCCGCGCTTTTTGCCTGTCCCACCCCAAGATGGGCGTACGATCGTGATTGGCGCAGGCAAGGCGGCGGCCAAAATGGCCCGTGCGATTGAGGCTCATTGGGGCGGGTCGCTCGAAGGTATTGTCGTGACCCGTTATGGTCACGCCGTGCCGACGGAAAAAATCACCGTCATCGAAGCAGGCCACCCGGTTCCGGATGCTGCCGGTGTTGATGCGTCAAGGCGTATTCGGGAACTCGTTTCGGGGCTAAGCGAGAATGATTTGGTGATCTGCCTGATTTCGGGTGGCGGATCGGCCTTGCTGGTTGATCCGTTATCGCCGGTAACATTGCCGCAGAAGCAGGATATTTCATGTGCGCTTTTGAAATCGGGCGCAAATATCAGCGAGATAAACTGTGTACGACGCCATCTTTCGGCAATCAAGGGTGGGCGGTTGGCTGTTGCCTGCTATCCCGCCCGTCTGGTGACGCTGGCGATTTCCGATGTGCCGGGGGATGATCCGCTGGATATTGCATCCGGCCCGACTGTTGTCGATCCGACAAGTTGTGCCGATGCCCTAGCGATCCTGAACCGTTATGGCATCGATATTCCGGTACATGTTCGCGATCTTTTACAATCGGGTGAAGGCGAAACCGTAAAGCCGGGGGATCTGCGTCTGGCAAGGGCTGAGATCAAATTGATTGCGACCCCGCAAATGGCGCTGGAGGCAGCGGCACGGGTTGCGCGGGAATATGGAGTTGCTGCCCATATCCTCGGGGATGCGATAGAGGGCGAAGCCCGCGATGTCGGGCGTGTGATCGGGGGGATCGCCCGTCAGGTGGTGCGTTACGGGCAACCGTTTACCGTTCCATGCGTGATGTTATCTGGCGGGGAGACAACCGTGACGGTGCGCGGCAATGGCCGGGGCGGGCGCAATGTGGAATTCCTGCTGTCGCTTGTGGCAATGCTGAATGGCGAAGCCGGAATTCATGCCGTTGCAGGAGATACCGACGGTATTGACGGGATCGAAGAAATTGCCGGTGCCTTCATCTCGCCAGACACCCTGTCACGGGCGAAATCACTGGGGACCAGTGCTGACGACGCCCTTGCGCAAAATGACGGGCATGGTTTTTTCGAACGACTTGGCGACAGCATCGTCACCGGCCCGACCCTGACCAATGTTAACGATTTCCGTGCGGTTCTTGTGACCGGTTGAACGGATGAAACTGCTGACAGATAAACGATGACCAAGGAAGCACTTATGTCGAATAAAACACACAAAATTGCGGTTATTCCGGGGGATGGCATCGGGACCGAAGTCATGCCCGAAGGGGTGCGCGTTCTCGAAGCCGCGAGCAAGAAATTCGGGATTGATCTGCATTTCGATCATTTCGATTTTTCGTCCTGCGACTATTACCACAGGCATGGCCAGATGATGCCGGACAACTGGAAAGAGCAGGTCGGAAATCATGACGCGATCTTTTTTGGGGCTGTTGGCTTGCCCGATACCGTGCCCGACCATATTTCGCTTTGGGGGTCGTTGATCCAGTTTCGCCGTGATTTCGATCAATATGTCAGTTTGCGCCCGGCGCGACTGATGCCCGGTGTTCCCTCGCCGCTGGTCGGGCGAAAGCCCGGGGATATCGATTTCTATGTCGTGCGTGAAAACACCGAAGGTGAATATTCCTCGATCGGGGGGAAAATGTACCCGGACACGGATCGCGAGATTGTCGTACAGGAAACGGTCATGTCGCGCATGGGGGTCGATCGCATCCTGAAATATGCTTTTGACCTGGCGCAGAAACGTCCGAGCAAACGACTGACATCGGCGACCAAATCGAACGGTATTTCAATTACCATGCCCTATTGGGATGAACGGGTTGTCGAGATGGCAAAAAACTATCCCGATATCAGCTGGGATAAATACCATATCGATATTCTGACCGCGCATTTTGTCCTGAACCCGGATCGTTTTGATGTGGTGGTGGCATCCAATTTGTTTGGCGACATCCTGTCCGATCTCGGGCCGGCCTGTACCGGGACCATCGGTATTGCGCCGTCAGGCAACATCAACCCGGAACGTAAATTCCCGTCGCTGTTCGAGCCGGTTCATGGTTCCGCCCCCGATATCGCGGGCAAAGGGATTGCCAATCCGATTGGCACAATCTGGGCTGGTGCGATGATGCTTGAACATCTTGGTCACAAGGATGCCCATGACGGGATCATGAGGGCTATCGAAGCGGTGCTGGTTGATGAAAATCTGCGGACCGGGGACCTTAAGGGCAAGGCCGACACTGTTACCTGCGGTAAGGCGATTGCGGATGCGGTCCTGACACTGTAATTCGCCTGACGCCGGTCCAATGACCTGCTTGCGCCTGGGGGTGCAGGCAGGTCATTCCTTTGACGCATTCAGTCCTTTTCCAAGACATTTTCCCAGAACTTTTCGA
>CBIHMD010000467.1:0-3090 GCA_966210655.1 uncultured Thalassospira sp. | reverse complement strand
AATTCCACTGGGCCGTCAGACCCAGCGCGGCGTCGTCTGGGGGAACGCCAGGGGCGACGTCGATCCGGCCAAGCTGCGCGAGATTTATGGCGTTTTGCAGGCACCGCCAATGGCCGACGTGACGCGAAAGTTCGTCGATTGGGTGTCGGCCTATACCATGGCGCCGCAGGGTGCGGTGCTGCGCATGGCGATGAGCGTTTCTGATGCGCTGGAGCCGCCAAAGCCGATTTTCAGATTTACCCTTGCCGATCCGGCAGAAGGGGAGAGCAGCCTTCGCATGACGCCGCCGCGCAAGCGGGTGATGGCGTTTTTACGCGACCATCCGCCGATGGAACAGGCCGATATCATGCGCGAAACCGGTGCCGGGGCCAGCGTGATCAAGGGGCTGGTCGAGGCGGGCGTTGTCCGGCGTTTGATGGTAACACCGCCATCGCCGTTTGAGGCCCCCGACCTTGATATCAAGCGCCCGCATTTATCCGAAGCACAGGAACGGGCGGCTGACATGCTGTGCGCCAAGGTGGCCGAAGATGGGTTTTCGGTCACGTTGCTGGATGGTGTGACGGGGTCGGGCAAGACCGAAGTTTATTTCGAGGCGATCCGCGCCGCGTTGGAAAGCGGGAAACAGGTGGTGGTTTTGCTGCCGGAAATCGCCCTTTCGGCGCAGTGGTTGCAGCGGTTCCGTGACCGATTCGGCGTTGAGCCGGCCCTTTGGCATTCCGAAGTCGGACAGGCGCGGCGGCGCGACACATGGCGGGCGGTGGCTGATGGGTCGGCAAAACTTGTGGTCGGGGCGCGCTCCGCACTGTTTTTGCCTTATGCCAATCTGGGCCTGATCGTGGTTGATGAAGAACATGAACATGCGTTCAAGCAGGAAGACGGCGTGATTTATCATGCGCGCGATATGGCGGTGGCGCGGGCGCATCTGGGCGGTATTCCGGCCATTCTGGCGTCCGCGACCCCGTCGCTGGAGACCTTGGCGAATGTGGAAGCCGGACGATATGAGCGGGTCGAGCTTTCGGAACGGCACGGCATGGCGGTTTTGCCAAGTGTCGAGATTGTCGATATCCGGCAGGACAAACCGGAACGCCAACGCTGGATCACGCCGACCTTGAAAAAACGGCTTGCGGAGACATTTGCCGCCGGGGAACAGGCGATGCTGTTCCTGAACCGTCGGGGTTATGCGCCGCTGACCCTTTGCCGGGCGTGCGGGCATCGGTTCCAGTGCCCGAACTGTACGGCGTGGCTGGTGGAGCATCGGGCATGGGGCAAATTGCAATGCCATCATTGCGGGTATCAGGCAAAAGCCCCTGATAGCTGCCCGGCCTGCGGGGCAGAAGAAAAGCTTGCTGCGTGCGGGCCGGGGGTGGAACGGCTGTATGAGGAGGCGGTCGAGACATTCCCGCAACTCCGCATCGAGGTCGCGACATCGGACAATATCGCCGGGCCAAAGGCCGCGGCGGAACTGGTTAACCGGGTGCATAATCACGAGGTTGATTTGCTGATCGGGACGCAGATATTGGCCAAGGGTTATCATTTTCCGATGCTGACCCTTGTGGGGGTTGTTGATGCCGATCTTGGCCTTGCGGGCGGGGATTTGCGCGCAGCCGAACGCAGTTATCAGTTGATGACGCAGGTGGCCGGGCGTGCCGGGCGTGGTGAGCGACCGGGGATGGTTTTGCTGCAGACGGCTGATCCGTCCAACCGGGTGATCAAGGCGATTGCGGCGGGGGACCGCGATGCGTTTAACGAGGTTGAGCTGTCGCAGCGCATGACGCATGGCATGCCGCCGCATGGAAGGTTGGCGGCCCTGATCATTTCGGGGAAAAAGGAAAACGAGGTCGACGAAGCCGCGTGGCGGATTGGCCGGGCAGCCCCAAGGGGTGATGGCATTGTCGTTCTGGGACCGGCCCCGGCCCCGTTATCGTTGCTGCGCGGGCGGTATCGCAGACGATTCCTGATCCGCACCGACAAACAGGTCCGGTTGCAGGCGATGATCCATGACTGGTTATCAAAGGTGAAAACGCCGGGCAGTGTCCGGGTGCAGATCGATATCGATCCTTACAGCTTTATGTAGGATCAGTTCTGATTCAGTTCTGATATTGGGATTGCCACCAGTCGAGGCCGTCCGGGCCGAGGTAATCCTGAAAGATGGTGGCAAGGCGGCCATCATTGCGCATTTCGCGGATGATCTGGTCATAGCGGGCAAGAAACGTGTCCTTGTCGGGGTAATCCGACGCCTTTGTGAACACGTTATAATAGGGCGCGCGGCGAAGCGGCGGATAGATAAAGGCGATTTTTTCGCGTTGCCCGTTGCGTAGGGTTTCGTAAAGCGTGCTGAGGTAATTGACCGGCACGACATCAAAGCGGTTTTCCAGCAGCATCGGGATCAGAAGATCGTTCTTGGCGACGACTTCGATATCCAGCCCGGATTGCCAGAAGGTATCGGTATAGGAATATTCCGCCGCCGCGCCGACGCGGTGACGGGCGAGATCGGAAAAATCATTGAACGTGATCCGGTCGCGGTCTTCAGCCCGCACGGCAAAGCGCCAATCGAGCAAAAGATGGGCTTCCTGCGGATAGTCCAGATACTGGCTGCGTTCGTCGTTTTGCGACAGGGTCAGGACGATGTCGCTGGCTCCAACCTGCGCATTATGCAGGAGGCGACGGCCATTATCGACAAGCTGAAAGCGGTAATCGGTGATGCCCATGTCGCGCAGCACTTCGGTCATGATGTCGATATCAATCCCGCGCGGGTCGCCATCGACCATCCATTTCAGCGGGGCTTCGGACAGGCCTTCGATGATCAGGGTGCGGGCAGGGGCAACTGTTGAAAAGACGGCGATCAGCAATAATGCGATGAAGACGCACGGGCCCGCCCTGCGCACCCCCAGTGGTGCCGCCATATGCACGAAGTCCGAGCTTAGCCGCATCGGTGGCCGCATATATTGTCTCCCGTCGCGAAAGCGGGTTATGGATAGCCTAAGCTTTTAAATTCCATGGATAAGATTTGATGACGAATGTTAAAAAATCAACAAAGTCGATCGAAAGCCAGAAAAGCATATGTGATTGGGCCGAAAAGATGTTTGGTCC
>CBIHMD010000466.1:0-3092 GCA_966210655.1 uncultured Thalassospira sp. | reverse complement strand
CAAACTGGAAATCCGGGTGCAGTTAAAAGACGGCGTTCTTTCCATCGTCTCGCCGCGCAAACGTCTCTATTCCTCCACCACTTATATCTTCTTTATGTGGATCGCCGGTTCAGCTCTGATCCTGTACGGCGTTGCCGTGATGTTCATGCGCAATCAGGTTCGTCCGATCCGCCGTCTTGCCAAGGCGGCCGACCAGTTCGGTCGCGGGGTCGAAGTCGATACTTTCAAACCCGAAGGGGCGGCCGAGGTAAGGCTGGCCGCGACATCGTTTATTTCGATGCGCGACCGTATCGCGCGCCATTTGTCGCAACGCACCGCATTGCTGGCCGGGGTGTCGCATGATTTGCGGACCCCGCTGACGCGCATGAAGCTTGAACTCGCGATGCAGGGATCCTTGCCAGGTGTTGATGCGCTTAAACAGGACGTTATCGACATGGAACGCATGGTAGATGCCTATCTTGCGTTTGCGCGTGGCGAAGAAGGAGAGAAGGCCGAGCCAACCGACATTGGCAAGCTGATCACCGATCAGGTTGGCGAATCCCTTCGGGATGGGCAGCAGATTGACCTGCATATCGCCGACAGTCTGGAAATGGATCTGCGTCCACAATCCGTGCGGCGCTGCCTTGCCAATATCATGTCGAATGCCGGGCGATACGCCAATAATCTATCGGTTCGTGCCGGACGTCGTGGGCAGGATTATGAAATCGTGTTTGATGATGATGGTCCTGGCATTCCGGCTGATAAACGAGAGGAAGTCTTCAAGCCGTTCTATCGTCTTGAGGAATCCCGTAATCAGGCGACAGGCGGTGTCGGTCTTGGCATGACAATCGCGCGCGATTCAGCCCGCGGTCATGGTGGCGATGTGTTTCTGGAAGATGCCCCGGGGGGCGGGCTTCGGGTCCGTCTGTTATTGCCGATCGGGCATTAGGCTTCCCGGGCTGTTTGATGAAAAATCCCCGCAACACCTGCGGGGATTTTTATTTGGCAGTCGTGAAGCCTCAGAAGAAGGTCGCGGTTTCCGAAAGGTCTTTTTTCTCGGTCGCGTGTTTCGGGATCGTCGCATCCGGTGCCGGATATCCGGTGACCAGCAGGATATAGGGCTTGTTGTGATCCGGGCGTTGGCAAATCTTGGTCAGGAAGCTCATCGGGTTTGGCGTATGGGTCAGTGTTGCAAGCCCTGCACGATGCAGGGCTGCAATCAGAAAGCCGGTGGCGATGGAAACGGATTCCGGGACGTAATAGTTTTTGCGAAGTTTCCCATCGGCCGAGGTGCTTTTGCGTTCGCCAAAAATGCAAATCAGCCATGGTGCGATTTCCAGAAACGGTTTGCTGTCATCCGTCCCCAAGGGGCGCAGGGTTTCGATCCATTCTTCGCCCGCACGACCGGCATAAAAGGCGCGTTCTTCTTCCTCGGCGGCATCACGGATTTTCTTTTTCATCACCGGATCGCCAATCACGGAAAAATGCCATGGCTGATGATTGGCCCCATTGGGCGCTGTGCCCGCCGCACGAATGCAGGTTTCGATGATGTCACGCGGTACCGGTCGATCCGAAAATTCGCGCACTGTGTGGCGCGTGCGGATTTCATCATAAAAAGTCTGAGCCCCGCGGCGCATCTCGTCAATCGGGCGTTCCTGATAATCGGGCAACGGGATCGGCACAAATTCGGCGGTCGGTGCGGGGCGGGTTGTCATGGCGCTCTCTGATATTTGTTTGTTTAAATTGTCAGACAATAATAATTGATCAAAATCACGGATGCAAGTTCTGTCATCCCCGGATGGCTGAGAGACTGCTCTTCGGTTCAGGTTCCGCATTGCTGCCCCGCGCGCGCTTCTGGTTTTGGCCGAGTGACGGTCACGGGATAGGACAAGCCGGTAAGCAGAGCTGTTAGCTTAGTCTGTGATGCCGTCGGCAAAATGATTATCGGGCAGTGACTGCACCAGTTGGCGTGAATGATCGACATGATCAATCATGATCGCTTCGGCCTTGGCCGCATCTCCGACAAGGATGGCATCAACGATATCGCGATGTTGTCTGTTGGTTTGAAGCACCTTGTCGTCCGCGACCAGAACGCGGAATTGCATCCAGTATACGCTGTTGGCAATACGCCGCAGTTGTTCGCATAAAGGTGCGTTGCCGGTGACATCGGCAAACAGCATGTGGAAGGCAAGGTTGTAGCGCGACATGGCAGCGAGGTCATTGCGGGCTTCGGCAGTGTCGAGTTCGGCCTGAATGGCAAGTAGCTGCGCGGCATCGCCTTGCAGGATCGGGGTGGCAAGCCGGACAGCAAGACCTTCAAGTGCAGCCCGCACGACAAACAGATCGTCAACTTCGCGCCGTGTCATGTGCCGAACACTGACTCCGCGATAGGGCTGGCTATGTAAAAGCCCGTCTGCAGTCAGTTGTCGAAACGCTTCGCGAACGGATGGCCGGCTGACACCAAGGCGTTTGGCGAAGTCGACTTCGGTCAGGCGTTGACCGGGTACGAGGCGACCGTCACGAATTGCATTGGTGATGGCATCGGAAACGTGTTGAACGGTCAGTGCCTCGGTTGTGGAAGCGTCGGTTTTTGTCATTTATCACCGGATTGCGATGGATCATTGCTGTAGGGCACATCCTGTCCTATCTAAGAAGGACTTCGCGGTTGCGATATATGCCTGATGCGATTATCTTGCTATATTGTCAGACAATATTCTACACTTAATTTATATGTTTATTTGTATTTTCACGTAAAACACACAACGAGTGAATGTTTTCTTGCGATATACGTTTGTTTGATGTTAAATCGTATTAACTTGGCATGGATACAGTGTCGGGAAAGTGTGTCCGTCGTTCCCGCCACGGTCCAGTAGAAAGCTTTAGACGAAACGGATTGATGCAGCGTTATGGCCAGCAATTTAAACGAAGAAACAGTCACTTACGTCCATCACTGGACCGACACCCTCTTCACCTTCAAAACCACCCGGGATCCGGGTTTCCGGTTCATCAATGGTCAGTTTGCCATGATCGGACTCGAAGTCGAAGGCAAGCCGCTTTTGCGCGCCTATTCGATGGTGAGCGCTAATTACGACGAAGAACTTGAATTCTTCTCG
>CBIHMD010000465.1:0-3113 GCA_966210655.1 uncultured Thalassospira sp. | reverse complement strand
GTCAATGTCCTGTCAAACCGCTGGCTGTTCCAGCACCTGACGGAAATTCTTGATCGGCGCATGCTGTCGTTGCTGACACGCAGCAACGATGCATCGGTAACCGGTTCAGTCAGTATCAATCTGAATGTCTCGACCCTGCTGTCGCCCGATTTCCTGACATTTGACAGCAACGTCAAGGCGGGCCAACGCGGCACGATTGTTCTGGAACTGCAAAAGATCGATATTTTTGCCGATCTGGGGGCGTTTTTCTTTGCACGCGATTTCTGTCGTGATCGTGGTTACCGGATTTGCATCGACGGGATCAGTCATCTGTCCCTGCCCTATATCAACCGCAACAAGCTTGGCGTTGATATGATCAAGATGATCTGGGACCCGGAGATGGAAAATCTGGACGAGGAACACGGTAATGCGATGCGTGAAGCGGTCGCGCAATCAGGCGACACCCGCGTGATCATGTGCCGTTGCGATGATGAACGTGCGATCAAATTCGGCCATTCGATCAATATCACCATGTTCCAGGGCCGCCATGTCGAGCAGCTTCTGAGCGAACGCACCAAAAAATAACGCCGGGGTTATCGGCGTTTTCCCGCACTTTAATCAAAAATCAAAGACGATTATTCGTCCCGGCCTGTGACGCCTGCTATGGCGAAGGTTGCCATGCCGTTATGGCATTCGGCCGACGCGCGAAGAAGCGGGATGGCAAGGGCGGCACCCGATCCCTCGCCCAGGCGCATGCCAAAATCGAGAAGCGGCTGTTTGCCGAGCTTTTCGATCAATCGTCTATGACCGGGTTCGGCCGATACATGCCCGATCAGGCAATGATCTAGCGCATCGGCGCGAATTGCGGCAAGAATTGCAGCAGCCGTGCAAGACACATACCCGTCGAGCAAAACCGGTACACGCTGATAACGGGCGGCCAGAATGGCACCGGCCATGGCAGCGATTTCGCGCCCACCGACACAGCGCAGGATATCGAATGCGTCATGGAACTGATTTTTGTGAAGGATGATGGCGTCTCCGACCACGCGTGTTTTGCGCATGAGGGTTTCATCATCAATACCCGTACCCCGCCCGGTCCAATCGGCAGCATCGCCCCCGAATAATGCATAGGCAATGGCTGCGGCCGCGGTGGTGTTGCCGATGCCCATTTCGCCGGGCACAAACAGGTCCAGCCCCTTTTCAATAGCACTCATGCCAAAGGCCATGGCTTCGGCGCAGCCTTCGTCGTCCATGGCTGGTTCCTGCGAGAAATCGTTGGTCGGGATTTCAAGGGCGACTTCCATCACGCGCAGTTCGGCATCCACGGTTTTGCAAATCTGGTTGATTGCAGCACCGCCATTGATGAAGTTCTCCACCATCTGTTGGTTGACTTCGGCGGGAAAGGCCGACACACCCTGCGCACAGACGCCGTGGCTTCCGGCGAAAACCGTTACACGCGGACGCGACATGTTCGGGCGTGAATTTCCCTGCCACCCGGCAAGCCAAAGGCTGATATCTTCCATGCGTCCAAGCGCGCCTGCAGGTTTGGTCAATTGTGGCTCGCGCGCGGTTACGGCGGCCTGTGCCTCAATATCGACCGTTGGCAATTGGGCCATCAGGTTGCGAATTTCATCAAGGCTTTGCGGGGGGTGCTTGGGATCGAACATGGGAAATCTCCGGCTGGCGGACGAGGATGCAAAGCGGCTTCTGCTTGGCTTCTGTCGCGCTCATGATTAGTCTGAATATATGCAAAATGCCAGTTCGAATATCGGAAAACATTTGTGAACAATGATCATAACAAATCCGGAATGAATTCGCAAAACCTTGACGATGATCAGGTTGATGCTAAACAGCCGGAAGCAGAAACTGAAACCGATGTGCCTGCCAAAGGGATGCTTGGCGATTTTTGGCGGGCGCTTGCCTTGCTAAGCCGTATTCCGGTTTTTATTCCCGGTGATTTCAGCCCGGATGCGGTTGCGCGATCAGTCTGGTGCTGGCCGCTGATCGGTTTGTTTGTTGCGGGCATTGCAATCATCCCCGCCTATCTGGCGGCAGTTTTGACCGGGAATGTTGTGATTGCGGCAATTGTCGCGACGTTCAGTCTGGTCCTTTTGACCGGGGCGATGCACGAGGATGGCATTGCCGATTGTGCGGATGGATTTGGCGGCGGGGCCGACCGACAACGCAAGCTTGACATCATGCGCGACAGCCGGATCGGGACTTATGGCGTTGTCGCGCTTGTTCTGGCGCTTGTCATGCGCGTTGCAATTCTTGGTGCGGCGGGGGATAGCGGCAGCATGGCGGCCATTCTGATCGTGAAGGCTGTGATGTCGCGCGCGGCCATGCCGATTGTGATGTATGTCTTTGATCCTGCGCGCGAAAACGGGCTTGGCAAAAGTGCCGGGCGACCAGACATCAGGATGGTTGCAGCCGGTATTGCGATTGCCCTGATACTGGTGGTGATCGTGGCAGGGGCGGTTACCGCGTTCGTGTCTTTGATTGCGATGATGGTCGGGGCATCGGTGATCGGGTGGATTGCCCGACACCAGATTGGCGGTCATACCGGCGATGTGCTTGGCATGACGCAGGTCATTGCAGAACTGCTGGTCGGGATTGCATTTGTCGCAGTCATTCAGGTTGCTTGATGATAGGATCATGAAAATGCCCAGCCAAAACTGACACCGGATCGGGATTGCGGTTTCGCCTGCACTTTCGGTCTTTTTTCCTTGGGGGAAAAGTGGATAAAGCAGTGACAACCCGTTGGTGGCTTGTCCGCCATGCGCCGGTGATCAATCCGGAACGGCTTGTCTATGGCCGAAGCGACATGCCGGTCGATTTGTCCGATGAAAAGGCGCTGCGTGCCTTGTCTCGCCATTTGCCAAACGAGGCGGCCTGGGTCACCAGTCATTTGTCACGTACGCTTGATACCGCGCTTAAACTGCTTGAGCTGATGGATGAAAACATCCTGCCGACGCGTGAAACCGGCTTCGCCGAACAGCATTTCGGGGCGTGGGAAAAGAAACACTGGAATGACCTGCCCAAAGGTGAAACCACCCGTTTCTGGACCGATTTCGCGCGGCAACAGCCCCCGAACGGTGAAAGTTTCGGTGATGTTGTCGAACGGGTCGGACCGT
>CBIHMD010000464.1:0-3130 GCA_966210655.1 uncultured Thalassospira sp. | reverse complement strand
TTCGCAATCGTGTCTGGGTCGGTTCACGGGTGAAGCAGGGCCTAGCGGGATTTTTTGACCGCCGGGGCAAGGCCTGCGATGAAGGCGCCGGGGCTGACACCCCACATGGTTTTGAAATGGCGGTTCAGATGGCTTTGATCGGCATAGCCGGTGGCAGCCGCGACATCGGCAATGCCAAAGCCGTCAAACAGCATCCGTTTTGCCCGGCGCAGACGCATGTGATTGAAATAGGTGTGCGGCGGCAACCCGGTGGCATGGCGAAAAACGCGCAGCAGATGAAAGCGGCTGAGCCCGGTCAGGGTGGCCAGTTCATCAAGCGATATGTTGGCATCAAGGTGATCGGCCATGTAGTCGATCACCGTCTGGATGCGTTTGTCTTCGGAACCAGGTTGATAGGAAAAGGGCGCTGCGTCGGCATGGCGGAGCGCAAGCCGCGCGGCACTGTATAAAAGCTGGCTGTCGCGTTCGAGCAGGCCTGCCGTCTGGTTAAGGTCCGGGCGAAACATCCGGTGCAGGGATTGCAGTTGCAGATGCAGTTCCGGGTCATCGACCACATGATTGCCAAAAAACGGCAGGCCGGTGCTGTTGGGGGAGAGTTCGGCCACCAGATCACCAAAGATTTCGGGTGCGATGAACATGATCTGATACTGGTAGCCGTCATCACAGGCCGGGCCGCCGTCATGGACCTGCATCGGGTTCATCATCAGCAACTGACCGCGTTTTGCGACATAGTTGGTGCCGCCGGTCATGAATTGTTCGGCCCCGTTCAGGATCGTGCCAAACGCGTAATAATCATGGCTGTGTTTGGGAAACGAAAACCGTTTGTAGTCGGCTTCGAACAAATCAATACCGTCCGCCGCGCGCCAGTGGCGGGCGATTTCCCGATGGCGGCCGGGTGGGCGGTCATTTGCCGGGGCGCTGTGCGCAGGATTATGTCGAACTGCATTGGCCATGGGGCAAGTATAATCACTCGATTACCATCCGGCTTGCATATTCTTGCTGTTTAATCGGGTGGTTTTTCGGGGCGTGTACTTTACGTGCGAGTCGATAAACAGGTCACGGATTCTGCCGTTTTTCGCCTCTGACATACGCATAGGGTCGGCTTGTGCAAAGGTATAGGTCGGGTTCGGTTGGCTTATTTTGCAGCGCAGCAAATATTCGAATGAACATTCGAACGTCCTCATCTGTGCGAATTCGAATAGACAAATGGGGATTTCATCTAACTGTTACAAAAGCGACGCGAAAGTCGGGTTATTGATCGCGGAAATGTCTCACATTCCGGATCATTGGAGATCCCATGTTTCTCGACCGTATTCGCATTGGCTATCGCATTTTTGCGGGCTTTCTTGTGCTTGTCGTCATGCTGATGGGGTTAAGCGCCCTGTCATCCTGGTATCTGCTGGGCTTTGGCGGACATGCTGATCGTATTGCAAAAAGCACCCAGCTTGTCGGGCTTGCAAACGAATATGCCCTGAAACTTGAACGCCTGTCGAACCAGGTTCTGCTGTTTGCGCAGACGGTTGACCCGATGGATCGCGAGGGTATTTCGACCATCCGCGAAAGTGCGGAGGCCAGCGGTGCGGCCTTGGTCAATCAGCTTCGTGCCGAGGGTGACAGCGCAAAGGCAGATGCCCTTGAGAGCCTTAATGCGGAATATATCGCCACCCTTGAGCCGCTTGTCCTGCGGGCAGAAAACCTGACGGCGGCGTCCGATACCATGTTGCTTGGTGCGCATCAGTTGGGAAAATCGGCGGGCGAACTGGTTGATTTCATCACCAAGCGAGATCCTGCATTGGCTGAAAAATATGCCGACACACTTGGGGCGGCAAACCTGAGTGCCATCGTAAACAGCTTGCAATATGCCATTCTGAGAACACCGGAATCACTCGATGCGTCACGTGTGCAGACCTCGGCTTTGACCGATCTTCAGGAAGAAATCAAAAATTCGGTCGAGGGTCTGAAACGCGCGGACAAGAAGCTGTTTTCCTATGCGATCCGCGACAACGACCTTCTGAAACAGGGGGCGAACCAGCTTGAAGGGTCAATCGGCGGGTTCCGTCAATCGATGGATGATTTCAAATCAGCGGTTCGAGAAGTTCAGACCATCACCCAGAATATCCGCGAGGAAGCGGTTGCGGGTCAGAATACACTGGTCGAGGCGGCACATAGCGAGTCTGAAAACAAAGCGATGACCAATATGCTTGTCGCCGGGATCGGGGCGCTGATTGCCTTTGGTCTGGCGATTGCGATTGCGCTTAGCATCCTGCGTCCGCTGCGTCGTGTGAATGGTGATATGACGCGGTTAAGTGAAAACAATACCGATATTGATCTGGTCGATTTCAAGCGGGGCGATGAATTTGGCGCGATGTCGCGGACGGTCGCGATTTTCCGTGAAAATGCGCTGAAGATCGAACAGATGGCTGAAGAACGCATCGCCCTTCAGCGCGAGGAAGAAGAAAAGCGCCGCGCGTCGCTGGGTGCGATGGCCGAAACCATCGAGGGTGAAACCGCAGGGCTTGTGCAGTCGGTTACCCATCAGGTGACCCGGATGCGCGAAGCGGTTGGCGAAGTGGCTGCCGCCGCCGAACGTGTGACAGGCCAGACCGAAATGGCAACCAGTGCGGCCACGCAAAGCCAGTCGCACGCCCATTCGATCAGCGAGGCGGCAACGCGCCTTTCGGATGCCATTGGTTCGATTGCCAACCGTGTCGACCGTCAGCGTTCGATTGCCCAGAATGCGGTGGGTTCCACACAGCAATCCGCCGAGGCGGTCGATGACCTTCGCGAAGTGGCGACCAGTATCGAACAGATTGTCGATCTGATCCGCGGTATTGCGGGGCAGACCAACCTTCTGGCGCTTAACGCGACCATTGAGGCCGCACGCGCGGGCGAAGCCGGTAAAGGTTTTGCCGTGGTCGCGGCCGAGGTCAAGAATCTTGCCGGGCAGACGGCACAGGCGACCGAACAGATCACGGCCCATGTCAGTGCGATGGGCAATGTGACGGACCGTTGCGTCCGGTCGATGGAAGATGTTGGCGTGACGGTGCGCGACATGATGGCCATTTCCGAAGAAGTGGCAGGTGATGTTGAACATCAGCGCCGCGAAACCGAGGAAATCAGTCTTGCGATT
>CBIHMD010000463.1:0-3137 GCA_966210655.1 uncultured Thalassospira sp. | reverse complement strand
CACCGGACTCGGTACGCGCGCGCTTGCCCCCCGTGCAAAGTTTTGCCCCCTCTGCCGCACCTTTCTCGATATAGCCCAGAACACGATTCATCTGATTTTCGTCGACAATCGCGCCCATCTGGCTATTGGGATCAAGTGGATCACCCGGTTGCATCTTGCTGCCTGCGGCAACCACTTTCTCGATGAATTCGTCCTTGATGCTTTCTTCAACAATCAGGCGCGAACCAGCGGTACACACCTCGCCCTGATTATAGAAAATTCCGCCTGCTGCAGCTTCAGCCGCCGCGTCCATATCCGGACAATCGGCCAGAACGATATTGGGGCTTTTGCCACCGCATTCCAGCCAGACGCGTTTCATGTTCGACTGACCGGAATATTGCAGGAACAGTTTCCCGACCTCGCCCGAACCGGTGAAGGTCACGCAATCTACATCCGGATGTAGACCAAGCGCCTTGCCCGCCGTCGGACCAAAGCCCGGCAGAACGTTCAGAACACCGGCTGGAATGCCCGCCTCGACCGCCAGTTCCGCAACACGGATCGCGGTCAGCGGCGATTGTTCGGCAGGTTTCAGGATGATCGAGTTGCCCATCGCCAATGCCGGGCCAAGCTTCCAGACCGCCATCATCAACGGGAAGTTCCATGGCACAACAGCGGCAACCACGCCCAGCGGTTCGCGCGTAATCATGCCGATTGCACGTGCTTCGCCCGGTGAAATTTCGTCATAAATCTTGTCGATCGCCTCGGCGTACCAGCGGATGCATTTATAGGACAATGGAATGTCATCGCCCGCGGCAAGACTGATCGGTTTGCCCATATCAAGACTTTCAAGCAGCGCCAGTTCGCCAGCATGCTTTTCCATCAGGTCGGCAAACTTCATCATGACGGCCTTGCGCCTGCCCGGCGATGCTTCCGACCAACTGCCTTTTTCAAAGACTGCACGTGCCGAGGTCACTGCGCGATTGACGTCTTCGACGTCGCATTCGGCTACTTTGGTCAAAACCTTACCATCGCGCGGGCTGATGCAATCGAATGTCTTGCCCGATACGGCATCGACATAGACACCATTGATAAATGCCTTATTGCGGATCGTCAGGCTTGCTGCCTGTGCGCTCAGCTGTTCCAAATTCAACTGGTTTGTCATCGGAAATCCTCCTGACGGGTCGCGCGTTCTGTTTGTTCCGCGCTGTATTCAAACATGATGATTGTGCAATCAGTATGACGGTGGTGTCGCGGCACTGACGACTTCGCATTCAACGTCGCCTGCATTGCGAAACCGGTGCGGAATTTCCGCATTGAAGTAATAGGCATCACCCGGCCCAAGAATCTGAATCCGTTCGCCCACCGTTACTTCAAGCTTGCCACGGACAACAACACCAGCTTCCTCGCCCTTCTGGACGATCAGATTGTCGCCGGTATCGCCGCCGGACGGATAGATTTCATGAAGGACGCGCAGATTGCGGTCCTTTCTGGTCGCGCCGACCAGACGCATCGACATGGTGCCATCGGAAAGTTCGACGAGGTCTTCCTTGCGAAAGAAAATCTCCTCGCCGTTCTCCAGATCAATCGTAAAGAAGTTGATCAGGCTCATGGGGATGCCTGCCAGAACCTTGGCCAGACTGTCGACCGACGGGCTGACCCGGTTCTGCTCAATCGTTGATATCGTGCTGTTGGTGACACCGGCGCGGCGCGCCAGCTCCCGCTGGGACAGCCCGTACATCGTTCGCACAGCTTTCAGGCGATCCCCAACCTTTTGAGACATCCGGACTTTTCCCTGTCGATCGCTCTTGTTGGCGATCATTCTGCAAAAATTGCGTTATACCGCATCAAGATACCAGCGATATTCAAGCGGCGTGACCTCGGAGAAGAATTCGTCATATTCGGAACGTCGGCAAATATCGAACACATCGACAAACCGTTCCCCCAGATATTCACGAACGATTTTTCCCTCAATAAAGTGATCAAGCGCCGAAATCATGCTGCGCGGGACAACACGTCCCCCGTGCTGCTCGTAACCGTTGCCAACAATCGGCTCGCCCGGATCAAGTTTGCTCTTCATGCCGTAATGCATGCCCGCCAAAACACAGGCCAGAACCAGATACGGGTTGGCATCCGCGCCCGATACACGATGTTCGATACGGGCCGCTTCCGGGCCACCAGCCGGAATACGCAGGGCCACAGTACGGTTGTTAAGCCCCCAGTTCGGCGACATCGGCGCATAGGCCTTGTTCTGGAACCGGCGATAGGAATTCGGGTTTGGCGCAAAGATCGCCATGCTTTCAAACATTGACGCCTGCAAGCCGCCAATTGCGTTCAACAGCAGGTCGGAAACATCCTCGTCCCCCTTGGGCGACAGGGCGTTGTTTCCTTCCTCGTCACGCAGCGATACATGAACGTGCAATCCGTTGCCCGCCTGATCGGAATAGGGTTTTGCCATGAAAGTCGCGGTTACACCGTGATCCCAGGCGATGCCTTTGACAACGCGTTTAAGCTGCATGGCGTGATCAGCCGCCTGCATCGGGTCATTCACATGTCCTAGATTGATTTCAAACTGGCCGGGCCCGGCTTCGGCGACGATAGTATCGGCCGGAATGCCCTGCCGGTTCAGTTCGGCAACCGCATCATGCAGGACTTTTTCGAAATCCTCGATCTGCTGCAGGCCATAGACCTGCACACCATCAGATGCGATACCGCCGCCAAGCGGTGCAGGCGGCAAGGGTGCGGCGGTTTGTTCGTTCTGATCTGCCAGATAGAATTCAAGTTCAAGCGCAACGGTCGGATAAAAACCGTCGGCCGCCAAACGGTCAACAACTCCCTGCAACACATTGCGCGGATCGGCGAAAAATCTGGTGCCATCCAGATTATACAGGCTCATCATCACCTGCGCCAACGGCAGTTCCCCATACGGAACAGCATGCAGCGTACCGGGGATCGGCTTGGCCAGATTGTCCTGATCACCACTGGACCAAAGCAGGCCGGTGCCTTCCGGGTTGTCGCCGGTGATATCCACCAGACACACGGAACCCGGCATATTGATGCCTTCGTGAAAACTTTTAAGAAACTTCTGCTTGCTGATTCGCTTGCCGCGAAACACCCCGTTTACATCCGGAATAAGCAATTCAATAAGTTCAATATCTGGG
>CBIHMD010000462.1:0-3148 GCA_966210655.1 uncultured Thalassospira sp. | reverse complement strand
AAATGTGTCCTTAGGGCAAGGGCGTTTGTTTGGGTAGCGAGAGCCGGGGCGAGACGAGGCAAGTCCGGTTCAGTCCGGTCGGTGAAGTCTGGCAATGCCGAGTATCCGCAGGCCCGAATTGCGTCTGCGTCGGATCGGCGGGCTGAATTGGTTGGCGTGGCTTGGCGATGGGCCCGATGGTGCATTCCGAGATGCCGAAAGGCCGGTCATCGATGGCGGAATTTGTGCCTGCCATGCGACAACGTTTTTGCCTTTGGGGTGAGGTGCGTTTGCGGTGTCCATCGAAAGCCCGAGGTGTTTGTTCGGGGCAGCAGGGACTGGGCGAGGTCGGTCTGGTGCAATCCGGTTAAGTTCTGTCCCGTCCGTCCAGCCCGTCCGTCCAGCCCACCCGGTCGGTGGCGTTTGGTGATGTCGAGTGGCAGCAGGGCTGGTTGGCTGGATTGGAGTGTCGATGGATCAAAATCGTCATTCCGGGCGGAGCAGAGCGCAGACCCGGAATCCATGCCCTATTGAAAGAGACTGGATTCCCGCCTTCGCGGGAATGACGATCAGGTTGGGAATGACAATCGGATCGGGAGTGCTTGTCAGCAATCTGAGGGCCGGGTTATCCGGCCCTTTTGTGGCTTAGACCGCCTGTGAATGCCGTCCGTGGGCGTGATCAAGATAGGTGTCGAACGCCGCACAAACCGCACGGACCAGAGGGCGGCCGCTTTCGGTAAGGGTGATGTATGTGCCGTTAACTTCGACAATGCCATCCTGTGTCATGGCGCGGACCCGCTCGATTTCGCAGGTGAAGCGGTCGGCTGAAATGCCGTGATCGGCACAGATGGCGGCAATATCGACCGTCAGGTTGCACATCAGTTCATTGATGATGTCGCGCCGGATGCGATCCTCGTTACTGACCGAAATGCCCTTTTCAATGCCGCATTCGCCCGCCTCGACCGCGCGTTGCCAACGGGCAAGGGCCGGGTCGTTCTGGGCATAGCCGTGGGGCAGGGACGAAATGGCCGAGGGGCCAAAACCGATCAATGCTTCGGCGCGGTCGGTGGTGTAGCCCTGAAAATTCCGGTGCAAAAGGCCGCTTTTCTGTGCAATTGCCATGGCATCGTCATCGCGCGCGAAATGATCAAGGCCGATGGCGCTGTAACCGTGCGAGGTCAGCCGGGTCTGGATGGCTTCGTATTGCGCCCAGCGTGCAGCGGTGTCGGGCAGGGCTTCGGTCGGGATCAGGTTCTGGTGTTTCTTCATCCATGGCACATGGGCGTAGCCGAATACCGACAGGCGGTCGGGACTGAGCGTGACGGTCTGATCGACGGTTTCGATGATGCTGTCCACGGTCTGGAACGGCAGGCCATACATCAGATCGACATTGATGCCCGAAATCCTGTGCGCACGCAGGCGGGCAATGACATCTTCGACCAGCTCAAACGATTGCACGCGGTTGACCGCACGTTGCACAAACGGGTTGAAATCCTGAATGCCGATGCTGGCACGGGTAAAGCCGCAATCGGCCATGGCGTCGATAAATTCCGGGGTGGCCGTGCGCGGATCCATTTCAAGGGCGACTTCGGCATCGTCAAGGATATCGATGCGATCCGTCAGATCGGCCATGATCGCGCGCAGGTCTTCGGGGTTAAGTGCCGTCGGGCTGCCGCCGCCAAAATGAATGTGCGAGACCTTGAAACGATGGGCGGGGTCAAGCTTTGACAGCAGGCTTGCGATTTCGGCCCGCAGGGTCAGAACGAAGTTGCCAATCGGATCATATTGCCTGGTGATTTTGGTGTTGCAGCCGCAGAACCAGCACATTTCCCGGCACCACGGAATATGCAGATAAAGCGATAAGGGTTGTGCGGGATCAAGGTCACCCAGCCAGCTTTCGAAAACCCTGCCATTTACCGATGCACTGAAATGGGGTGCGGTCGGATAGCTGGTATAGCGCGGCAGACGCAGGTCGTATTTTTCGTAAAGGGCGAGTTGCATGACGGACATCCCGAAAATTCGTTCTGTCCGTCTTTTGCATTATTCCAAATTCATCTTCCTTGATATGCGTCAAGGAGCGGCAAAGCGGGAAATTACAGATGCTTGAAGGCCGAAATCAGATCGGCGCGCAGGATCGCCAGCCGTTCATTACCGGTTTCCTCGTCATAAGGTTCGGCCTTGCCCACACCCCAGATCGGACCGGGCCATGTGGCATCATTTTTAAACCGGGCGACGACATGGCAATGCAGTTGCGGAACCATGTTGCCCAGCATCGCCACATTGGTTTTATCGGCGTTGAAACGGCGCTTAAGCGTTGCTGAAACAATCGCGCATTCATCACCGAGCAATTTGCGTTCATCCGCGCTCAGATCGTCGTAATCGACCAGATTGGCGCGTTTCGGCACAAGGATCAGCCACGGATAGCGGGCGTCATTCATCAGCAGCACGTGGGACAGTGGGCCATCGGTGACAAGATCGGTGTCGGCGGCAAGTTGCGGATGAAGGGCGAATTGCTGGATCATGGCGGGCCTCTTTGGGGCTTGGGTCGGATGAATGCAAAATCTTATAATCGGAACGCATCAGCTTGTCGCGCGTTCCGGTAAGGGACAAAATTGTCCATCCAATTGTTCTTTTTGAATAACTTGCAAATAACCCCGTTCCTGCCTAGCTAGAGCCGGGGTCGGACAAATGCACTACAGGAGCATGACCGGCATGACGGATAGAAAGCGGGTGGTAATCGTTGGCGCGGGTTTCGGGGGCATGAGTGCCGCCAAGAAACTTGCGGGCAAGGATGATGTTGATGTCATCCTGATCGACAAGCGCAATCATCATCTGTTTCAGCCACTGCTTTATCAGGTCGCGACCGCCGACCTGTCACCCGCCGAAATCGCCTGGCCGATCCGCAGTATTTTCAGCCGCTATCCCAATGTTTCCGTTTTTATGGGCGAGGTCACAGGCCTTGATTTGCCGGGGCGGCGGATCATCGCCGGGGATCGCGACCTTTCATACGATTATCTGGTGATCGCGACCGGGGCGGTGACATCCTATTTCGGCAATGATCACTGGGCGATGGTGGCACCCGGCCTTAAAAACATTACCGAGGCGACCGATATCCGCAAAAGCCTGCTTCTGGCGTTTGAGCGCGCGGAAAACAGCGAAGACCCGGAAG
>CBIHMD010000461.1:0-3151 GCA_966210655.1 uncultured Thalassospira sp. | reverse complement strand
CAGTGTCGGCAGCAATGCCGGCTCCAATCCGGATGCTTCGGGATATAGTACCCCCAGCGCGTTGGACGTCGGCAAGGAACCCGTCATCAGCTCGAACATCACGACGGATGGATGCAAGATACGCACAGATCTCGACCAGCTTCAGGCGATCCAGCAAACCCGCGTCGTGACGACAACCGACGGCACACCAGAATACGGTGAGTGTGCCGATGGTTCAGAGCGGTTCAAGATCAACCAATCTTACGCCGTTTGCCCTTACGACGAAAATACCGAGACGATGAAGGCGACCGCACAGTTCATGTATTATTACACTGACGGCGGCGGCAATCGTCAGGAAATCGGGGACTGCCAGCCGGACGCGGAAAAAATCTATGACATTGTTGAAGACCGCAATGCCTGCAATGTCTATCTCGATTACGTCAATCTTCAGGCCGTGCCGCAAGGGAAGCTGGTTTACACCAACCACAACGGCAAAGTCGTCCCGGTTGCCGATTGTGCAGCTTCTATCGAAGTGGAACCGGTTAAGTTGGTCGAAACCACCGAAGGCTGCGATATTCGCGATGACTTCCTTGCGAACAAGTCCTATGGCCGGTCGAAATATATCTACACGCTCGAAGGTCAGGATTGGGACACATCCTGCCAGGATAACGACCAAGAATATCTCCACAGCACGATCTATAAAACGGCCAACGGTGATCAGGTCTGCGACCCGATTATCAATCGGGACACTGGTAAAGTAACGCTGCAAAGCCGGGTGATGATCAATGTCAACGGCTTTGAGCTGTATCGGACGCCTTGCACGCCGGACACTTCAGCCAAGGATATCCAGTCAACCACCGCAGGCTGCGAAGACCCGTCCAAATGGAACCATAATATCAGCACCAGCCAGAGCATCGGCCAGGAACGTTTCTATTATCTGCTCGATGGCAAACAGGAACCGGTGACGGAATGCCAGGATAACGGTGTTATTTATCCGCATCATCAGGAACTCACTGGCTGGCAACCGCATGATGCCCAGCTTTTCGCCTATCGGCTTGTTACCGTTTACATTGAAGACGTTCCGACGCCGACAGGCCGCTATAATGTACTGACCTCTCAGGTTCTCCCCGGAGACCCGCAAATCCCCTACAGCTATGTTGGTGTTGGCCCTGCGACCAATGGGGAGACTTTCTATGAGGACTGCACAAGGTTTGACAAGCGCGATGAAGTCGAGAGTTATCGCCGCCCGGACGAAAGCCTCCATAAGGTAATCGTCGGTGAGGCTGAGCCCCTTAATCTCGGCAACAAATGCAACGTCAATATTGATTGGGGTTCACAAACCACCAGTCGCTGGGCCTTCTCTAAACCCTCTCACGTGGGCTCTATTCTGTTCGACCCACCAGTGACACAGCGTAACTGGAGTTATGGTGGGAACGGAGCTTGCGGGCGCACCCAAGTTGCCTTTGATTATCAATATGAAGGTCAAGGGTCAGAACAGCATACCAAGCGAGACTATGGCACCATTACTTCCGCCGACCATTGTGCTTTCAGAAGCTTGGTCGGTACAAAAACCGTCATTCGCGAGGACGGGGAGCAAATCGGCAACAAGGCTACCAATACCTGTACTCTGACAAACAGGAAGGCTTCAGTATACGCCGCCATGAACCCTCAAATCCGTAAAGGCAGTTCCTCTTGGCTGCGGGGAACTGCTGCCTTGTGGGCCGATCCGTATCCGGCTTATCCGAACTTTAATCAATCCCATAAAGACAACTGTGCTGGACAATGGGGGTGGATGTAATGAACGCCATCTCCCCAATCAATCCGATCTACAAGCGCATCGTCGCACCGCTCGCGAAATATTACGACGACCCTAGAACGATCGAAGTCCGGCTCAATGGGCCGGGCAAGATTGTCGTCGACCGGCGCGGTGAAGGTAAGCAGCTGATCGATGATCCCGACCTGACACAGGCCGTCATCGAGAAGTTGTGCAAAAGCCTTTCGAATGGACGCGGTCTTAATTTCAATGCCGATACCAACCCGATCCTTTCAACCGCGCTGGATGAAGGGCATCGCTTTGAATGCCTGGTCGGCCCCTCCGTCAGATCGGGCCTTAGCCTTGCTATTCGTTGTAAACACCCTTTCACACCGACATGGGAACAGTTGATCGCGGCAACCCGGAAAGGAAATCGCGATTTCCTTGATGACGCCATGGAGCGCCGAAACATCAAGTGCGAAACCGAGATCAAGGATCTGCTGATCGAAGCGATGATCAAGGGATGGAACATTGCCATTTCGGGGGGGACCAACACCGGCAAAACCACCCTGCTCAATCTGCTGTTGTCATCCGTTGCGGATGATATCCGCGTTATCGCGCTTGAGGACACGATGGAACTGTTCCTCGATCGTTTCTGGGATGGCAACGGGCTGCTCGCGGCACGTGAGAGCGACAGCAACAGCGGTTTAGTTGACTGGCGTAAACTGTTTGATCACGTCAATCGCATTACCCCGGATCGTGTGCCGTTCGGGGAAATCAGCACCAAGAATGCCTTTGCCGTTCTGGGCACGCTGAATGCCGGCGCAACCGGTGTCAGCTTCACGATCCATTCGACCAATCCCAAACACGCAATCCACCGGAAATTCGATCAGAACATCGCCTGGGCAGGGATGAAGATGGATCGTATCCCCGAATTCCTGACGGAAATGGTTGACCTGGTTGTCCAGATCAAACGCGATCGGGACGGTTTCCGGCGCATTACCGATATCTGGCAACCGCGAAACGACAATTTCATCCTCAAAGACGGGAGGGTGGCATGAGCCAGCGCCTCGGTCACTTTTTCCTTGTCGTCATCCTTCTTGGCATGATTGCCGGCGTTATCGGCCTCTGGCATTTCGAGGTTGGTTTCGATCCGAGAAACCCGGCGTGGTGGAAATGGCTCGGAGCTGTAGCTATTCACCCGGCCGGTTTGCCTAAAGAAATGCTCTATCCGGCATTTTACACGATTATCGGCGGTGTTCTGCTGATGGTCGTTGTAGGTGTTCTGATGTCGCGGGCCAGAAACGATACAGTTTCTGGAAATCGAAGTGGTAAGGAACTCTATGGTTCTGCCCGCTGGGCGACCTTCAAAGATATTCGAAAAGCCCGCCTGTTTCGTAAAAACGGTGTTGTTATCGG
>CBIHMD010000460.1:0-3157 GCA_966210655.1 uncultured Thalassospira sp. | reverse complement strand
GTTGCTGTATGAGCCATGGGAAGTCAAAACCGGGGCAGGAACCGACTTCAAGGTTTTCAGTCCGTTCTGGCGGGCGTGTTTGAAACTGCCACCCCCGGCAGAACCGAAAAAAGCCCCGGAAAATATCCCGCTTGGTAATCTGAAACTGGCCAATGAAACGGACATTGCCGGGCTTGATCTGTCGCCCAAGCCGTTTGACTGGGCCACGGGCTTTGCCGATCGGTTCACGCCCGGTGAACAGGGTGCAATGGATCAGCTTTACGGCTTTATCGATGACCGGTTGATTGATTATGCCGATTTGCGCGACCGGCCCGATCATCGGGTGACATCCGAACTTTCCCCGCATCTGCGCTTTGGCGAGATCAGCCCGCGCCAGGTCTGGCACGCGGCAAACCATTATGCCGACGCCCATCCCGGCCAGGGCAAAACCGCATCAAAATTCATGGCCGAACTGGGCTGGCGGGAATTTGCCCATCATGTGCTGTTTCATGCCAAGGATCTGAAATCCTTGCCGCTTCAGGGCCAGTTCACCGATTTCCCATGGGCCGATGATCCAAAGGCGCTTGAACGCTGGCAACGCGGGCAGACCGGCTTTCCGATTGTCGATGCCGGGATGCGGGAACTCTGGCAGACCGGTTATATGCATAACAGGGTGCGGATGATTGTCGGATCGGTACTGGTCAAACACCTTCTGATCCATTGGCGCGAAGGACTGGCGTGGTTTGACGATACGCTTGTTGATGCCTGCCCGGCCAACAATCCGTTTTCATGGCAGTGGATTGGGGGATGTGGTGCCGATGCCGCCCCCTATTTCCGGATTTTCAATCCGGTCCTGCAAGGCGAGAAATTTGACCCGGATGGAAGTTACGTCCGGCAATGGGTTCCGGAACTTGCCGATATGCCCGACCAGTATATCCACAAACCGTGGGATGCATCACCCTTGATCCTGAAAGCCGCTGGGGTGGGTTTAGGCCAGACCTATCCCGAACCCCTGATCGGGATCAAGGAAGGCCGTGAACGCGCGCTGGCGGCCTATCAGGATATGAAACGTGCTGCGGGGTGATCACGGTTCCTTGCGCAGATACCAGATCAGATTATCCATGGTGTTTGGCGTCAGAATGTTGTTGGAACAAATTGCGGCATAAACGACGGTATCGAACCTGCTTTCTGACAGTCCATCGCCAAGCTTGAGAACAGCATCCCCGACTGCACAACGCTCGTACTCAAGCCCCTCACCAAAGGCGATAAATCCTACTGCGCCATTCTTGTGAGCTGCCTTTTTGACCAAAGTCTTTTGCTTGAGAACCTTGGCAACCTGTTCTTCAAACAACTGACGCAACTCAGGCGTTTCCGTTTCCATATTCAAATAGGCAGGAAATGGTGGCTTCTGCCAATGAACGATACCAACAAAACCACGCCCGCCATTGAGAGACCAGTAATACGCGGCCTCAGCATCCGCAAAAATTCCGTTCGCAGATAACTCGTTGAACGATGAGATACGCTGCCCGGATGCTTCGGCCACATTGAACCGAATCTTCTCTCCACGTGGACTACCGGGCTGGCTGGTACAGGCTGTAAGGAGGGCTATTACAGGAATTAGCAACAAAAACCGTCTTTGGTCGAGGAACATCGCAACCTGCCTCTTAGCCGTTTACTTCCAGAACAGCTTCTGCTTTTCGAATTTCTGCCATGCCTGATCAAGTCCCTGCAGGCGATGATCGGCGCGTGCGCCGAACCAGCCGGAAATCAGGCCAATCGCCACCATACCATCCTTGGAAAGTTGCGGTTTCAATGCCATTAGCCGCGCTTCGGCCACCGCAACATCATTCAGCCAGCCAAGGATTTCCTGAAGGGCTGCCAGTTCCTTGCGAAACTTCTTTGCCGGTTTCCCGTCATAAACCTCACCAAAGAAATCGCTGCCATAGCGCATCTGTTTGACATCCAGACGCAGGGCATGGAGTTGCGGGACGGTCAGGCTGCCAACATCGCTACCACGCTTGGTCAGGCGTTTATAGGCGCGGCTCAGCAAGGGTTCTGCCAGCTTGGTCACGGATGCCGACATCGCCTTCATCTGGCTGGCATTCGCGCCCGATGCCCAGCGTGAATAGCTTGACCATGCGCCAAGCAGCAGCAGGAGTTGCTGATACTCGAAACTTTCAAGCATCTGGCGTGCGGTCACCAAGGCAGCCTCGCGCTGTTTGGCTGCCGCCTTGCGCAGATCGGCAATCCCCGGATGATCGGGAAAGCGTTCTTCGACCATCGGCAGGGTTTCATTGAGGAAAACATCCCAGTCGCGCAGGCCATCAAGTGCCTTGGTGCAATGTTTCAGCAGGCGGCGGATCAGAACGCCCTCTCCCTGTGGCAGGTTTTTCTTGAACAGGTTGAACGCGACGCGCAGGCGGCGCATGCCCACCCGCATCTGATGGCAGCCTTCGATATGAAGGTCTTCACGCACGCAAACCTCGTTCCCAAGGATCATGCGAAGCCCCTGCGCCAATACTGCACGAAACGCAGTTTCAGCCGACATATCGGCATCAAGCCCAACCGGTGGCGCCTTGTAAAAGCCCGGCACCTCGTTCAGATAAAGCGCCCGACCGCGCGATGCCTTGGACCGCAGGCTCAGGAACAGGGGCACAGTGCGCTGCAGTTCAAGTGCCAGGTCAAACAGGGCAGCGGGATGGCCTTCCTTCAGCTCCAGCTCCACCTCGGACAGGGGGCATTCCTTTTCAGCGGTGCGGACAACACCCTGATCAATGGCCAGTTCCATGATCGCATCGCGATAGGTCAGATCAACCGCACTGCGTTTCAGGTCGGTTTCAAAAATCCGGTCGATCTTCTTCTTTTTGACATGCTTCTCAAGCAAGCCCACCACGTCTTCATCGGTGAATTTATCCAGATCCAGAACACCATCGGGCAGTTCGACATTCCATTCATGGCGTTCGGGCAGCGCTTCGCGCATGCCGTTTGATGCCTTGACGGTCTGCTCCCAGCCCTTGGTGCCCTTTTTGCGTACACGCAGCGCCAGTCCCTTGCGGGCCAGCGAAAGTTTGGGCGTGTCGTGATAGATGGACACAAGATGGGTGGTCAGAATGCGACGGCCTTCCTTGACCTCGCGCAGGACGGGTGCCTGTTTCAAACGCGATACGTGCTTCGGATC
>CBIHMD010000459.1:0-3157 GCA_966210655.1 uncultured Thalassospira sp. | reverse complement strand
GTCCCGGTCCTGGCCAAAATGGAAAGCCTTGGCATCCGTATTGACGCGGATAAGCTCAAAACCCTGTCGAATGATTTTGCCAAACGGATGGCCGCCCTTGAAGAAATCATCCATGAAATGGCGGGTGAACCATTCAATCTCGGCAGCCCAAAACAGCTTGGCGAAATCCTGTTTGAAAAGATGAGCCTGCCCGGCGGCAAAAAAACCAAAACCGGTGCGTGGCAGACCGGTGCGGACGTTCTTGAGGCATTGGCAGCCCATGGACATGACCTGCCGACCAAAATCCTTGAATGGCGGCAGCTTTCAAAGCTCAAAAGCACATATACCGATGCGCTTGCCCATCACATTAATCCGGAAACCGGTCGCGTCCACACAAGCTACGGCCAGACCAATGTGAATACCGGGCGTCTTTCGTCAAACGACCCGAACCTGCAAAACATCCCGATCCGAAGCGAGGAAGGCCGTAAAATCCGGACTGCTTTTATCTCGGAGCCCGGCTGTAAACTGATTTCTGCCGACTATTCGCAGATCGAGTTGCGCCTTCTGGCGCATGTGGCCGAAATAGATGCCCTGCGGGATGCCTTTAAAAATGGCGAAGATATCCACGCCGCTACGGCATCCAAGGTGTTTGGTGTTCCGATTGAAGGCATGGATCCGATGGTCCGCCGCAAAGCCAAGGCCATCAATTTCGGCATCATTTACGGGATTTCGGCCTTTGGCCTCGCCAATCAGCTTGGTATCCCGCAAAAAGAAGCCAAGGCCTTTATCGAAGCCTACTTCGAAATTTATCCCGGCATTCGCGATTATATGGAACAGGCAAAAGACTTCGCCAAAAAGCACGGCGTTGTCCGAACCCTGTTTGGCCGTCAGATTCATATCAACGGCATTAATGATAAAAACGGGATGCGCCGAAGTTTTGGCGAACGTGCCGCGATCAACGCCCCGATTCAGGGCGGTGCTGCTGACATCATCAAACGCGCCATGATTGCCGTTCCCGGTACCCTTCTTGATGCGGGGCTTAAAACCCGCATGCTGCTTCAGGTCCACGATGAATTGATCTTTGAAGCCCCTGAAGACGAAACAGAAAAGGCCGTCAAGGTGATCCGTGAGGTCATGGAAAATGCCGCACAGCTGTCCGTACCGCTTATCGCGGATGCCGGTATCGGGGATAGCTGGGCGGATGCCCATTGATCGGATCAATATCCGGATACCTCAGCAAAACAGAAGCTCCGGCAGCACTGCCGGGGCTTCTGCATAAAATGACCCGATCAGGGCTGGCTTAAAGGCCCAGAACGTCGCGCATCGAATAAAGACCAGGCTTCTTGCCTTCGGCCCATTTCGCGGCACGCACCGCACCTTTGGCGAAAACTTCGCGTGATGATGCCTTGTGTGTAATTTCGATCCGCTCGCCCTCGCAGGCAAAGACAACCGTGTGATCGCCCACAACATCACCACCACGCAGCGTTGCAAAGCCGATGGTGCCGTTTTCACGTGCGTCGGTATGCCCATCGCGCGACCGCACCGAAACTGCATCCAGATCAACCCCACGACCCTTTGCCGCCGCCTCACCAAGGCCAAGTGCCGTGCCTGATGGTGCATCAACTTTATGTTTATGATGCATTTCGACGATTTCGATATCAGCCGTATCCTTATCAAGGACCGCTGCAACCTTCTCGACCAATGCAAAGGCAAGGTTCACACCGACACTCATATTCGGTGCAAAAATGATGGTTGCTGTTTTGGCTGCAGCCTTAAGCTCCGCTTTCTGATCGTTTGAAAGCCCGGTCGTACCGATCACTAGGATTTTGCCGGTTTCAGCTGCCAGTTTCGCATGGTTCATGGTCGCAGCCGGTGCGGTGAAATCAATCACCGCATCAACAGCTTTAAACAATGCCTTGGGATCCTCACCGACCAGAACGCCACTTTCTTCCAGTCCTGCAATCAGGGTGACGTCCTTGCCGACAAACGGGCTGTCTGGCAGATCGGTACCACCGCCAACCTCGCAGCCGTTGGTTTTGAACGTTTCATTGACCAGCATGCGCCCCATACGGCCAGCACATCCGACAATCCCGATTTTCATTTCCGGTCTCCTCCGGCAAGCAATTTCAAACGTGTCATTGCTTTAGCACATGCCGCTCTGCGATGAAATCATCGGAAATGTCCAAATGTCGGACAAATCAACATTCAGCCTGTTGTAGCGGATTGCGCTGCAATACCGTCAAGTTCGGCAACGGCGTCAACCGGTAGCTTAAGGCTGGCCGCCGCAAGGTTCTGCGTCAAATGCTCGGACGATGACGTTCCCGGAATCAACAGTATATTGTTCGAACGCTGCAACAACCAGGCAAGAGCAACCTGCATCGGCGTTACGTCAAGGCGTCTGGCAACCTGTGAAAGGGTTTCTGACTGCAATGGCGAAAAACCGCCAAGCGGGAAAAACGGCACATAGGGAATACAATCAGCTGCAAGGCTATCGATCAATCCGTCATCATCGCGATGCGCCAGATTGTACTGATTCTGCACACAGACGATGTCACAAATCTTGCGCCCTTCCTCGATCTGGGTCGGTGTCACATTCGACAATCCGATATGTCGGATTAATCCCTGCTGCTGCAATTTGGCCAAAACGCTAAGCTGTTCTTCAATTGAACCTTCCGCCGGTCCGTGCAACCCGTGCATCGATCGGAAATTGACAACATCAATCACATCAATCCCCAGATTGCGCAGATTATCATGCACTGCGGAGGTCAATTCAGCAGCCGACAGTGCTGGCAACCACGACCCGTCATCGCCACGCTTTGCACTGATCTTTGTCACGATCACAAGATCATCTTGATAAGGATGAAGGGCTTCACGAATCAGCCGGTTGGTAATATGCGGGCCATAAAAGTCGCTGGTATCAATATGATTGACGCCCGCTTCGACCGCCTTGCGCAACACCCTGATCGCACTGTCGCGATCTTTGGGTGGGCCAAAAACACCGGGCCCGGCCAACTGCATCGCGCCATAGCCCATACGTTTAACGCTTAGATCACCGATCTTAAAATTCCCGGCTTGCTCTATACTGGACATGGAAATCTCCTTTCATGTCAGACATCCGATCTCTGTTCCGAAGCTAGACCCTACTGTTTTGATCAACAATCCGGTACAATGAGAACAA
>CBIHMD010000458.1:0-3165 GCA_966210655.1 uncultured Thalassospira sp. | reverse complement strand
ACGAAACTGGCAGGCGAATCACCCATTTACCATTGCAGGGAAGCAGCATGGCACAAGATCTACGAGACTTTCCATTTCGCGTGGTCATCCATGAAAAGCACTCCGCCCAAGGGGTGCTTGACTGGCTGGACAAGAATATCCGCAGCGACAGATGGACCATGGGTATTCGCAATATTGAACTGCCGCGTGCGACTCAATCCGCCCCCATCGTCGACATGGTGATCTATTTTGCCCGTCGGGAGGATATGGAGCTTTTCCGTGAACGATGGGCTGGCAAGACGCGCGAACATAAGGTCAAACTGAAATTCTGGCGCGCCGCTCTTTACGCCCTGCTGCACCCGAAAATGGAAATGATCGCCTACGAAAAAGTCGACGACAGCCCGAAACGCATCCGTTCGGGGTATCCGGAAACAAGCATCAAGAAGCCCTGAAACGAAACAACCCCGCATACCAGATGCGGGGTTGTTCGTCGTGCTGCCCTCAAGAGGCTTGCAGATCGTGATTATTTCGGCAGTTCGGCATCGATGCCTTTGATGTACCAGTCCATGCCCAGAAGCATTTCGTCGGTTGCATCTTCGCCTTCCTTGATGCGCAGTTCGCCAGCCTGATCATAGATCGGGCCTGCGAACGGGTGGATTTCACCCGATGCGATCTTGGCTTCGGTTTCTTCGGCCAGTGCTTTTACGTCATCAGGCATATTGGTGTAGGGCGCCATGTCGACCATACCGGAATCAATGCCCCCCCAGGTGTCGGTCGATTCCCATGTGCCTTCGGCAACAGCCTTGGCACGCGCGACATAATATTCGTCCCAATGGTCAACAATCGCGGTCAATTGAGCCTTCGGTGCGAACTTGATCATGTCAGATGCCTGACCAAAACCGACGATACCGCGGTTTTCGGCAACCTGAAGCGGTGCCGGGCTGTCGGTGTGCTGAACCATGATGTCAGCACCCTGATCGATCAGTGCCTTGGCAGCGTCGCCTTCTTTGCCCGGATCATACCAGGTGTTGGCCCATACGATTTTGACTTTAACGTCCGGGTTAACCGACCATGCGCCCAGCATGAACGAGTTGATGCCACGAACCACTTCCGGGATCGGGAACGAACCGACATAGCCGACAATGTTCGACTTGGTCATTTTACCGGCGATCACACCAGCAACATAACGACCTTCATAGAAACGCGCGGCATAGGTCGAAACGTTTGCATCACGTTTGTAACCGGTTGCGTGTTCGAATTTCACATTCGGGAACTGTTTGGCAACCTTGACGGTCGGGTTCATGAAACCGAACGAGGTCGTGAAGATCAGGTTATGACCGGTCTGGGCCAACTGACGAATCACGCGTTCGGCGTCCGCACCTTCCGGAACGCTTTCGACATAGCTGGTGGTGGCATTGTCGCCAAGGGCAGCTTCGATTGCCTGACGGCCGATATCATGGCGATAGGACCAGCCATGGTCACCGATCGGGCCGACATAGACAAAGCCGGCTTTGACTTCTTCGGCCTGGGCAGTACCCATGCCGAGTGCAAGTGCACCGGTTGCCACAACGGCGGCAAGCGTGCGCTTCACGAGGTTTGCATTCATTATTTGGTCTCCCTGTTAATCAGCTAATCAGGATTTAAACCCAATTGTTTACGCAATCAATGACGTGTTCTTGTCCAGACCAAGACTCAGCCAAACCGGCCGCATAACACAAGACCGGTTTGATTGAGTGTTGGTCCGATACGCACTTCCTCCCACCGGGTCGGGGCATCCTTTGACGCACCCCGATCCCGTTTCACCAGCCCTATTGTGCGGGCCGGAACGCCTGCCCGATACAGGCAGGTGCATTCAGCCTGATCTTTGCGCGATCACTGGAAATGATCACCAGCACAATCACGGTCGCAAGGTATGGCAGCATCGACATGAATTGCGACGGCACATGCACGCCTGCACTTTGCGCATGGAGCTGCAACACCGAAATAAGCCCGAACATATAGGCCCCGGCCAACAAACGCCCCGGACGCCATGTTGCAAAGACGACAAGCGCCAACGCGATCCAGCCGCGCCCTGCTGTCATGTTTTCAGCCCACATCGGCGTATAGGACAGCGAAAGATACGCGCCCGCAAGGCCCGCCATCGCCCCACCAAACATGGTGGCCATATAGCGGATTTTGATCACCGAATAGCCGATGGCATGCGCGGAATGATGGGAATCACCAACCGCCTTGAGGATCAGCCCCCCACGGGTGCGCGACAGGAAAAACCCGACGGCAATCACCATCGCAATGGACAGATAAACCAGAAAATCCTGACCAAACAGAATTTCACCAACCAGCGGAATATCAGTCAGAACCGGGATATGAAGCCCCGGAAGCGGCTCGATCGCAAAACCAACAAAGCCGGAACCAACAAGAGCCGAAAAACCCACCCCGAAAATGGTCAGCGCCAGACCCGTTGCCACCTGATTGGCCATCAGGGTCAGGGTCAGGAAGGCAAAGATCAACGACATCAGCATCCCGGCAACAATCGCCGCCAGAATACCCAGAATGGCCGAGCCGCTTGATGCGGTAACCGCAAAGCCGGAAATCGCCCCGACCAACATCATGCCTTCGACGCCAAGGTTCAGCACCCCGGATTTTTCGGTAATCAGTTCGCCGGTCGATGCCAGCAAAAGCGGGGTCGATGCCGTAATCACGGTCAGGATCAGTGGAATGAGCCAATCCATTATGCGGCCTCCCCTTTGGCTGCCGGGGTTCCGAAACGAACCCGGTATTTGGTCAAAACATCGCAGGCCAGCAGGAAGAACAGCAAAATCCCCTGAAACAGACCGGTCACCGCATTTGGTAGCCCCAACGTAATCTGGGCCAATTCCCCACCCAGATAGGTCAGCGCCATGATCAGCCCGCCAAACAGGATACCCAGCGGATGCAACCGCCCAAGGAAGGCAACGATAATTGCGGTAAAGCCGTAACCGGGCGATATGGCAGGCTGCAACTGGCCAATCGGCCCGGCAACCTCGAACAAACCGGCAAGACCGGAAAGCGCGCCGCCCAACAACAGGGTAAACCAGACCATGCGTTTCTGACGAAACCCGACATGGCGGGCAGCCTGTGGGGCCTTGCCCACCACGCGCAAATGGAACCCGATCACCGATTTCGACAGCAAAACCCACCCTGCAATCA
>CBIHMD010000457.1:0-3174 GCA_966210655.1 uncultured Thalassospira sp. | reverse complement strand
GATGTTGTCGATCTCGACGCCAGCCCGGCCGAAAACCTTAAAAGCCTTGCCTTGGCAAAGAGCTGCGATGTTTCCGATCTGGTGGTTTGCATTCTGGATCGTCCGCGCCATCAGGAAATCATCGCCAAAACCCGCGAAGCCGGGGCGCGTATTATGCTGATCGGTGATGGTGACGTTGCCGGTGTTATTGCAACCTCGCAGAAAACGTCGGGTATCGATCTTTACATGGGGACCGGTGGCGCGCCCGAAGGTGTTCTTGCGGCTGCGGCTCTTCGTTGCATCGGTGGGCAGTTCCAGGGGCGTCTTGTTTTCCGCAATGATGATGAAATCGCACGCGCCAAAAAATGGGGCATTGAAGACCTGACCCGCAAATACAAGCTGACCGAACTTGCCAAGGGCAATGTCATGTTTGCCGCAACCGGTGTGACCGATGGTGCGATGTTGCGCGGTGTGCGTCGTTTCGCCAATGGTGCAGAAACCGAAAGCATCGTGATGCGTTCGCAGTCGGGTACGGTTCGCTATGTCCGTGCGGTTCACGATTTCAGCCGGAAAATCTGGTACAAATAATCCGCTTTGGTGGATGGCGAAAACGGGGGAGTGCCTTTGCGCTCCCTTTTTTCGTTTATTGCTTGCGGGGTTGGGCGGTCTGGGTTACATCCTCCGCCCCCTTGAAAATGAAACGCCTTTGCCGGAGCCACCATATGTCCGAGATTATCGCCCTTGATTTTGGTACGACCAACTCGGTACTGGCCGTGGCCGACAGCAACGGCAATGTGCAATCGGCAACGTTCGAGGTCGGGCAGAACAGTTTTGATACCTATCGGACCATCCTGTATTTCTGGGAAGAACAGAAACTGACCACGCCCGGTGCGCCGATCAGTCTGCAAAGCTGTTCCGGGCCGTTTGCCATGGCCGAATATCTGAAGGAAAGCCAGGATTGCCGATTGATCCAGTCGATCAAATCCTATCTGGCATCCAAGGATTTCGAAGGCACCGAAATTTTCGGCAATGTCTATACGATCGAAGACCTGATCGCGACGTTTCTGACCCAGATACATCATCACTCCCAATACAGCCTTGGTGGCCTTGGCTATCGCGTGATTTCCGGGCGCCCGGTCGCGTTTGCCGGAACAAATCCCGATAACGATTATGCCGACATGCGACTGCGTGCAGCCTATGAGCAGGCCGGGTTCGAGGTCGAGGCAATGGTGTTCGAACCCTTGGCCGCAAGCTATTATTACGGTCGGCAGCTTGATAAGCCCGAAACCGTTCTGGTTGCGGACTTTGGCGGCGGGACCAGCGACTTTTCCGTGATCCGCTTTACCCCGGGTATGGGCATTCGCGGCGTTCAGGCGTTGTCACATACCGGTCTTGGTATTGCGGGCGACAGTTTTGATTACCGCATCATCCAGAAAGCCATCTGGCCGCGTCTTGGCTTTGGCAGCGAATATCGCACCATGGGGGCGGCATTGCCCGTGCCGCGCCAGTATTACACGGCATTTTCGCGCTGGCATTATCTGTCGATGATGCGCCAGCCCAAGGTGATCAACGAAATCAGAAGCCTGATCCGCACCGCCGAACAGCCTGACGATATCGAAGATCTGGTGACGATCATCGAAGAAGAGCTCGGCTTCCATCTGTATCAGGCGGTGTCAAAAGCCAAGGCGGAGCTTTCAAGCGAGGAAAGCACGATCCTGCAATTCAACCATGCCGGGGTCGAGATCGAAGAACGCCTGACACGTGCCGAGTTCGAAGCCACGATTGCGCCTGATATCGCCGATATCGAAAAGGCCGCCAGACTTTGCCTTGAGCAGGCGGGGATTCAGGCGCACGAGGTTTCGCGCGTCTTCATGACCGGTGGCACATCCTATGTGCCAGCCGTGCGTCGCCTGTTTGAAGACGGTTTTGGCAAGGAACGCATCGAAATCGGGCAGCCGTTCCTGTCGGTTGCGCATGGTCTGGCATTGATCGCAACCGATGAAGGCATTGTTTGATCAGCGTTTGCGTTCTAGCAACTGAAATTGCCCTGGCATTTGATTTCAAGCAGGATAACGGCGACCGTGATCAGGACAGCCCCGATCACACCAAGCCCGTAAAGCCAAAGCGATTTCGGGTGGTTCTTTAAAATCCATGGCAGGATGCCGCCCATCAGGCACAGTACCGGAAAGGCCAGAACGGCAAAGAACAGAAACCAGGTCAGGTTGTTTTCGTCCGATCCCGGTGCATCGAAGATCATTGGTGAAAACATCACAAGCGGGGCTGCCATCAGCGCCCCCAGAATGGAAAGGACGGTCAGTCCGATCCGCAATCCTTTTCTATGGTCCATTGCGCGTACCCGTTTTTTGTTTATCCCGGCAGTCTGCACAGCTTTGACGTGTATGCAAGCGATTGCAGACAGGGGGATGTTTTTCACAATGCGAAATTGTCGCTTCTTTTGCTGCGTGTTGATCGTCCCTATCTTGAATTTCACAAAGCTGAACTTCGCCCGCCTAAAAAGACGTGATTGTTAAATTCAGAGAGTATGGCCGATGAGCTCGGAAAGTGACGCGCATGTTGTTGAAAGACTGACCGGGCAGACGTTGCCAGCCATTGCACTGGCCGGAACCAACGGGCAATCGGTTGATCTTGCTGCTCTTGGCGGGCGCGCGGTTGTCTATGCCTATCCCCGAACGTCCGCACCCGATACACCGTCCCCCGACGGATGGGATGAAATCCCCGGTGCCAAGGGCTGCACGCCGCAATCCTGTTCATTTCGCGATCACGCCAAAGAGCTTTCTGCGGTCGGGGTGGATCACCTGTTCGGGCTGTCGAGCCAGACCACGGAATATCAAATGGAAACAGCCGAACGGCTTCATCTGCCATTTGCTCTTTTGTCGGATGCCGATCACCGTTTCAAGGAATCGATGGCGATGCCGGACTTTGTGGCCGATGACATGCGGCTGTTCAAACGCCTGACGATGATTATTGATGACGGGCGTATCAGTAAAATTTTCTATCCGGTTGATGCCCCGGCCGAGGATGCCGAAAATGTTCTGGTCTGGTGCCGAGATAACCCGAAGGGCTGACGGATTGAAATATCCGGTTTAAGCCCGCCCCGGATTACGCTATTTCATTGGGCATGACAGATCATGCGCAAGAAAAGACGTTTTTGGGGATAGAGCGATCCGTTACCGG
>CBIHMD010000456.1:0-3178 GCA_966210655.1 uncultured Thalassospira sp. | reverse complement strand
CGGCGGGCGAAACCCCCACACGCATCATCTATGGTGGCAAGGGCATCTATATCCAGGACACCGAAGGCAAACAGTCGCTTGATGCCTTTGCCGGTCTTTACTGTGTAAATGTTGGCTATGGTCGCACCGAAATCGCCGATGCGATTTATGCCCAGGCCAAGGAACTGGCCTATTACCATACCTATGTCGGCCACGGGAACGAACCGATCATCCGTCTGTCAGACCGCATCGTCAAATCCGCTCCCGAAGGCATGCAGCGCGTCTATTACGGCATGTCGGGTTCGGATGCGAACGAAACCAACATCAAACTGATCTGGTATTACAACAATATCCGCGGCCTGCCGCAGAAGAAGAAAATCATCTCGCGCTGGCGTGGCTATCATGGTTCCGGCATCATGACCGGCAGCCTGACGGGTCTGGCAGCGTTCCATAACGCGTTTGATCTGCCGCGCAGCCCCATCCTGCACACCACCTGCCCGCACCATTACTGGAATGCCGAAGCGGGCGAGACAGAGGCCGAATTTGCCAAACGTTGCGCCAGCGATCTTGAAAAACTGATTCTGCGCGAAGGCCCGGAAACCGTTGCTGCCTTTATCGGCGAGCCAGTCATGGGTACCGGCGGCATCATCACCCCGCCCGAAGGCTATTGGGCCGCGATCCAGGACGTGCTGAACAAATACGATGTGCTACTGGTCGCCGACGAAGTCGTCACCGCATTCGGCCGCACCGGATCGTATTTCGGGTCACAGCATTACGGCATGAAGCCGGACCTGATCACGATTGCCAAGGGTGTCACCTCGGGCTACTTGCCGCTATCAGGCGTCATCATTGGCGAACGCGTCTGGAAAGTTCTGGAACAGGGTTCCGATCAGATGGGTCCGATTGGCCATGGCTGGACCTATTCCGCCCATCCGGTCTGTGCAGCCGCCGCCAACGCCAATCTTGATATTGTCGATGGCGAAAACCTGACAGGCAATTCCGCCGAAACCGGTGGCTATTTCCAGAAACGCCTGCGCGAAACCTTTAACGAGCATCCGCTGGTCGGCGAGGCGCGCGGTGTTGGCCTGATGGCGGCACTGGAATTTGTGGCCGATAAGACCAAAAAGGAACGGTTTGACCCGAATGCGAAAATCGGTCCGCGCGTTTCGGCCGCCTGCCTTGAACGTGGTATGATCGCGCGCGCCATGCCCCATGGCGATATTCTGGGCTTCGCCCCGCCGCTTTGCATCACCAAGGTCGAAATCGACAAGGTCATCGACATCGCCAAACAGGCCGTCGATGCCGTTGCCGACGAAGTCGCCAGCGGCAAGTAACGCTTCACACCATCCCCGCCCGGTCGTTCATTATCACGACCGGGTGCACCACAGAGGCCGGACCCATGCCGGCCTCTGTTTTTTTATAATCAATAGATCAGCGGATTATTGCGCCTTCTGTCCGCAAGTTGCCTGATATGGCCCATTCAGTGCAGTTTTGAACGAATAGGCATGGCAGGTTTTGACATAGCTATCGTTCTTGTAGACCTCGACCGTGATATGCTGCCACGTCTTGTCGTAATACATATCTCCACCGACATGCCAAAACTTGGTCACCAGAAGTTCGGTATTACCTACTCCGTTATAGGCATTCTGGATGGATTGCTCGTTCGAATTGGCAATTGTCTGGGCGACCGTTGTTTTCTCGTTATCAGTCGATGCCGTTGCCAGTTGTTTGGCCGTGATCTGCACGTAATCGTTCTCACTGCCGACATGGACATTGTTGTAATTCTGCGCAAATGCCTGGCTCGAGAAGCCAAACAGCAAGACGATTGCCAGCATAAGATATTTTTTCATCGGCGTTCCTTTCAAGATTGCATGAAATTAGCCGATACGTGACGTAAGGCGAGATTACTTGTGATCTGACTGACTGATTATCGGATGCTCGTCAAACGCAGACAAAAAGAAACCCCTGCGGCCAACACAGCAGGGGTTTCCGATTTCATCCCGCGAAGGGGGAATTGCGGTCAGAGATGATTACATCTCGGTCCCGAATTCCTTGCGGAGCGCCTTCAGCACTTCTTCGGTGTCGCCACCGACTTCGCTCACAAGGCTATCACCGATACCGGCAGATGCCTCTTTGAAGGCAGCACGCTGTTCGTCATTCAGCTTGATGACTTCGATGCCCGGCTTGGCTTTCTTGATGCGATCAAGTGCTTCGGAATTTGCCTTTTCCTGGGCTTCATAGATAAAGTCATCCAGTTCGGCTTTAACTTCCTTGAGCATTTCTTTGCGCTCGTCCGACAGACCGGCATAGAAATCGGCATTCGACACCACAGTCGTGGTGTACTGCTGCTGACCGGCATAGATCAGGTAATCGGTCACTTCATAGAATTTCGCACTTTCGATGAAGAAGATCGGGTTGACCTGCGCATCAATCACGCTGGTCTGAAGACCGGAATAAACTTCACCCCACGGCAAGGCCACCGGATCAGCACCGAAAGATTCATAGCTTTCGATCAGGATCGGCGATGTCATGACACGGAATTTTACCCCGTCAAATTCCGACGGCTGGGTCACCTTTTTCTTGGTGGTCCAGACCATCTCGCCTTCCGGGTACATGGTATAAAGCTTCAGCCCCTTGGACTCAAAGTCCCCAGACAGACCTTCATAAATCGTCGGGCTGCTCGACAGGACTTCCTTGTTTACCGCGTTATCCTGCGACAGCAGATACGGTACGCCGAAAACCTGAATTTCCGGGACAAAAGTCCCAAGGTGGCCCGGCGATGCGTTCGAGAACTGAACGGCCCCCGCCGTGGTCAGTTCGGTAATGTCGTTTTCAGTACCCAGCTGACCATAGGTGTAGATCGTAACTTCAACCTCACCACCGGTCTTTTCCTCGACCAGGCGCTTGAATTCCTGTGCATACAAATCCTGCACATCGCCCGGGCTTTCTTCATGCGCAAATTTCCATTCTTCGGCATGGGCGGCTGTCCCGGCGACTGCAAAAATTGCGGCAGCAGACAGGGTCGCCTTGAAGAGCTTGTTCAAACTCATATCGAAGTCTCCCTTATTATGCCGCGACGACCGGGCTTTAACCCTGTATCGGCGGCGATTAGTTGGCACATCAATGTCATGAACGCGCAAAGTGTTGAAATGTTCCTGCATCAGGTCAATGCTAGTTTTGTATCATGACAAAATAACAT
>CBIHMD010000455.1:0-3189 GCA_966210655.1 uncultured Thalassospira sp. | reverse complement strand
CCGCCTCTGGTGTATGGGCCGAATGTCGGGGCGAATTTTGCGGCACTGATGGGGCTGGTCCGGCGGGGAATACCTTTGCCTTTGGGGGCGGTCGATAACCATCGTTCTCTTGTCCATGTCGATAATCTGGCGGATGCGTGCGCGACGGCGGTGGCACATCCTGGGGCGGCAAATCAGACCTTCCTTGTTTCGGACGGGGTTGACCATTCGATTGGCCAGATGATCCGCCTGCTGGCAGAGGGAATGGGCAAAAAACCGATCATGCTGCCGGTACCCGAACGGGTTCTGGCCCTGTTGGGACGTATAACCGGCAAAAGTGCGCAGGTTTCGCGCCTTATGGGATCGTTGCAAATTGACAGTCGCGCCATTCGGAGAATGCTGGATTGGCAACCACCTGTGGATGCGTATGACGGATTGCGCCGTACTGGCGCGTGGTTTGGCAAACAGGAAAGCTAGATCTTCATAAGGGGGGGAGCCTTATGTGCGGATTGGCGGGGGCGACGGGGAGTGCTGAGCGTCAGCACGTTCTGGCAGCACTGCATGCACTTGCCCATCGGGGGCCGGATGGTGAAGGGTGCTGGTCTGATCCTGCGGGTGCGGTAACGCTTGGCGTGCGGCGATTGATCACGACCGATCCGGGGGCGGCGGCAAACCAGCCCCTGATTTCACCCGATGGCCGGTTTGTCTTGGCGTTTAATGGTTATATCGCGGGGCATCGGCGGCGCATTGTGGCCTTGCGCCAAGACGGTTTTACTGTTGAAAGCGACAGTGACGCGGCGCTGTTTCTGACGGTTCTTGGTAATGCCCTGCGTGATGGTGGTGATCCTGCCAAAGCACTTGCCGATCTTTCCGGGCAGTATGCTTTTGCGCTTTGGGATTGCGTCCTGCGGCAGCTTTGGCTTGGGCGTGATCCGGTCGGGATAAAGCCGCTATATTTTGCGAAATGTCGCGGAAATAACCTTGCCTTTGCATCCGAGATTGCCGCCCTGCGTTGCATCGTACCGGCCATACCGGACCGGGATGTTTTTCCAAATTATCTTGCCCATCTGTTTGTGCCTGCACCGGCGACGGGCTTTGTCGATATCCGGCAGTTAAGGCCGGGGGAGCTGATCTGCTGGCAGGATGGCAAGATTGACAGCCGGATGATCCGGCCAGCCGTTTGCCACCGAGCTGCTGGTGACAACACAGTTGCCGACTTGCGCCGGGCCATTCGCCAGTCGGTGGCGGATGCGATGGATGCGGATCGTGAAGTCGGGACGCTTTTGTCCGGTGGGGTGGATAGCGGGGTCATTGCCGCCATGGCGTGTGATGTCGCGCGCGAACGCGGGCAAAAGCCGCCGCCGGGATTTGTCATGCAATTTGGCAACGCCGAGATGGATGAAACACCGCGGGCACGGCAGTTGGCAAAGCATCTGGGGATGGAGCTGCATATTGTTGCGGCGCCTGACGGACCTGCGGAAATTCTGGCGCATTTGAAGGATGGTCTGAGGGGATTTGGGTCGCCTTTTGGCAATCCGTCGATTGTTTTGATGCAGGCGCTTGGTGCGGCTGTGTCAAAGCATGTGCCGATCTGTCTGGCCGGGGATGGCGGGGACGAACTGTTTGGCGGTTATCCGCGGTATCGGGCGGCGGGAATGTTGCGATACTGGCATCATGTACCGGGCGTTATCCGTCGTCTGATCGCGGGGCGTATTGCCGATGTCTTGCCCCGCGGAACGGCCAGATTTGTTCGCGGCGGACAGGGGCGCGCGGCGGAGGCGTTCGATCATTGGAATGACCGTTGTGCATTGGTCGAACTTGGTGCGCGGTTATCGGTGCCCGACGACTTGCCTCGTCATGATTTGTGCGAACAAATGATGACCTTTGACTGGCTGGTGACTTTGCCGGGCAATCAGCTTGCCATGTCGGATAGATGCGGTATGGCGTATGGACTTGAATATCGGGTGCCGTTGCTTGGTCATGAGGTGATGGCAATTGCCAAAAACGTTTCGCCACGGGCGCATCTGCAGGGCGGAGCCAAGTCGCTGTTGCGTGCAGCCATCGCACCGATGATGCCCGACGGCTACCTGTCCGCGCCCAAGATCGGGTTTAATCCACCCGTTGCGGAATGGCTTGTGAAAACCGGCAGGTTGCTGTGGGGGAGTGACGGACGAATTATTGCCGAGCTGTTTGGTGATTTGCCGTTGACGGTTGCGCAACGGCATCACTACTGGCATCGGGCGACGCGGGGCAGGGAGCCCGATGAGGCGCGAAGTCTTTGGGCGTTGCTGGTCTGGCGGGTATGGCAGATACACCAGTTGTGCGAAGAGCAAACGCCAAACAGAGATGCCGCAGTCAATCACAGGAAGGCACCTTCGGTTTGTGGTACGAGCACCCGGTCAGGCGTTGGGACTGCCCCAGCCGCGTGAACGGCGATAAAGATTAAGCGCGGTCAGGGCCGTCGGGGCCAGTTGCACGACCTGTCGTGACAGGGCGAGAATGCGGCCTTCGTCGATATCGTCGTCTTCAAAGAAATTCTGGGTCGTTTCACACAGTTCGGAAAGCTGGCGCAGGCCAAAGGTGCCCGATGTGCTTTTAAGGACATGAACCTCGTTGCGCACGATGGCGAGATCATTCATGGAAAGTGCGTTATCGATCTTGACCAGTCGGGTTTGGGTTTCATTGATGAACAGGTCAATGCCACAAGACGCCCCTTCGTCTCCGGCATCGGAATAAAGCTGTTCCAGAGTGCGGATATCAAGAACCGGGCTTGCGGGTGGATCAAGCCGTTCCGGGCGACTGAGGCGCGCGCCCTTGGAACGCAGCACGGGCGGCGGTGACAGTCGTGCGGTTGGCGTCGCACCGTCCGGGGATCGGCTGATGAGGTTGCGAATGGTATCAAGCAGCTTGGTCCGCTGGATCGGTTTGTTGATGAATTCGTCCACGCCGGACTGACGCGCAATCACGTTCCAGTCCCGCGACTGATGGGCGGAAAGGGCGATGATCGGGGTCTGGTGCCCGACGTAGGCGCCGACGGAGACGCCGAGGACGATCGAGATGAGGACCGCGACGAGGGACAGCAGCGCGTGGCCGAGCGTGAGCAGCAGCAGCCGGCCGACGTTGTCGCTGAGATACTGGGTCATGGTTGACGGGTCTCCCTACCGGTGCGCCTGTGCCCAGGGCGTGACCAGGCGTTGCAGCAGCACGACC
>CBIHMD010000454.1:0-3193 GCA_966210655.1 uncultured Thalassospira sp. | reverse complement strand
GAACGAAGATGTTCCCACCGCCTTGCAGCAACCCTCTGTTTTGACAGGATTAAGGCAGATCAATCCTCTGGTTTTCGCCAATTTCGGCCAATTTTGATCATTTTGAGGCAAATATATTTTTCGTGCCTCAAACAAAAAACGGGCCCCAAAGGACCCGTTTCATGTGTTCACCGAAAAGCGGTAATCAGCGATCACGCATCATCGTCATTTGACGGTTCATCCTCGCTCATGCTGGTCATCGCCTCGGCGATCAGACCGGCACTTTCCCGAATGCTGCGTTCGATCTCAGCGGTCATTTCCGGATTTTCACGCAAGAAGGTCTTGGCATTCTCGCGACCCTGACCGATCCGGGTCGAGTTATAGGAGAACCACGAACCGGATTTTTCAACGATCCCGGCCTTGACACCAAGATCAAGGATTTCACCCATCTTGGAAACGCCTTCGCCATACATGATGTCGAATTCGACCTGCTTGAACGGCGGGGCCATCTTGTTTTTGACGACCTTCACACGGGTCTGGTTGCCAACGACCTCGTCACGATCCTTGATCTGACCGATCCGGCGAATGTCGAGACGAACAGACGCATAGAATTTAAGCGCGTTACCACCCGTCGTGGTTTCCGGGCTGCCAAACATCACACCGATCTTCATGCGGATCTGGTTGATGAAGATGACCATACAGTTCGAACGCGAAACCGAACTGGTCAGTTTGCGCAATGCCTGGCTCATCAGGCGGGCCTGCAGGCCAACGTGGGTGTCGCCCATTTCGCCTTCAAGTTCCGCACGCGGTACAAGGGCAGCAACCGAATCGACGACCAGCACATCAATCGCACCGGAACGCACCAGCGTATCAGCGATTTCAAGCGCCTGTTCACCGGCATCGGGCTGCGAAATCAGGAGTTCGTCGGTATTCACACCGAGCTTGCGGGCATAACCCGGATCAAGCGCGTGTTCGGCATCGACAAAGGCACAGGTCCCGCCAAGTTTTTGAGCCTCGGCAATCGTATGCAGGGCCAGTGTGGTTTTACCCGAGCTTTCCGGCCCGTAAATTTCGACGATGCGGCCACGCGGCAAACCGCCAATCCCCAGCCCGATATCAAGGCCAAGCGATCCGGTCGAAATGGCTGAAATATCCACCGCACTATCGCGCTGGCCGAGCTTCATGATCGAGCCCTTGCCAAATGCGCGTTCGATCTGCCCAAGGGCGGCTTCGAGTGCCTTCTGCTTATCCATCGTATCTTTATCCACCAAATGCAGCGCGGTCTGAATCATTTTCCGAACTCTCTTATTCCACAGGGCCGGGTAGGATGCAACGCAGGCGGTTCCCCGGTCCTAAATGCGGAACGCCACCGCTAGGTGCCCCGCCGGATAACTGACATTACGCCAACCATTTTCCGGCAAACGCATTGAGAACATAATGCGAACACTTGCACAAAAAAACAGATGTTGCAAGTTTGTTCTCATTTAAGTGGATAAGAATTCGAACCCGAATAAATAAATTTGCCGCCGGGCCTGGGCCAAGCCCGTTAAAGCAATTCAGGCAAAACCGCTTCAGGTCGTGATTTTCAGGTGTTCATGGCGATGTGCATGTCCATGATCGTCATCGCCGTGGTGATGGGCTTCGATATGCAGTTCACCCGGCACGGAATAAAGTTGCCCATGGCGAACGCCCGGCTGCGCCAGAACCTGATCGGCAAACCTGCGAATATCGGCAAGCTTGCCACGCAGGGTGACGCTTTCCAGACAGGTATCATGATCAATGTGGAAATGTACGGTCGAAACGGTCAGATCATGATGTTCGTGCTGCGCACTCATCAGGCGTGACGCCAGCATGCGTTCTTCATGATCATAGACATAATTCAGAACCGCGATGCCAACACCGCCGGTGTCTTCGTCAAGCTTGGTGTTCTGAAGCTTTTCCCGGATCAGATCACGAAAACCTTCGGACCGGTTGGTGTAGCCGCGATGTTCAAGGAAGGCATCAAACGCCTCCATCAAATCGTCTTCGATCGATACCGTCACGCGGGTCATACGAATTCCCTTTCAGAATCATCAGCTTGACTCGTATGAACATTTTTGAAAAGTTCATACCGCCTTTCAACTCCCCTAATCTCCCAAAGGATAGCAGATGTTTCAATCAAAGTTCACAACCCCGCTTGCAATTGCCGCACTGGGGTGCCTGATCGGTTATGGCGCAACGGCCCACGAATTCATCGCCAGCAGTAAAACCCTGCCTGCAAATAGCAAAGACACTGCTGTCTTTATCCTCGATTCGACCCATGTTTTCGGCAGCCCCGAAGAAGCCGAAGCCCCAAAGCATGTAGCCGCACAATTAATCACTCCCTCGACCACCACCGATCTTGATGTTAGCGAAAATGCTGATGCTCCCAATCTGACCGGCACCTTCACCCTGTCCGAAGAAGAACCCGCATGGCTTGTCGGGCATCGTCTGCCGGTCATCTGGTCACAGACGCCAGACGGCTGGAAAGAAGGCGGGCCGGATGTGAACCCGGATGCAGTTGCATCCTCGCGCTTTGAAAAGTTTTCCAAAAACCTGACCGGTGGGGATGGAAATGCCGCTTTTGTTTCAACACCGCTCGGCCACACGCTTGAAATCGTGCCCCTAAGCGATCCGCGTGCAGCAAGCATCGGCGATGATATCGATGTTCAGGTCCGCCTGAACGGGCAGCCCTATTCGACCAGCGTTCTGGCAACCTATGCCGGATTTACCGAAACACCGTCTTCCTACGCCTATTATACCGAAACCATGAGCGACGATCACGGCAGCGGCATTGCCAAAATCCGCGTCACTGCGCCGGGTTTGTGGGTGGTCCGCGTTGCCGCCGATCTTCCCGATGTCGAGGAAGGTGTGGGCGTACACAATCTGCGTGCCACGATGACTTTTGACATTGCGCAATAACATTCCGTCATGATGGCATTTATTCGCCCCAAAATTCTGGCTTTGGCCCTGCTGTTGGCGGGGCCCTTGCCTGCGTTTGCCCACGGTGCCGGATGGCAAATCGATCAAAGCCAGTCCGCGACCGTCTATCAGTTCGGATATACCGATGGCACGGCAATGATGTTTGCCGAAGTCACGATAACCGGGCCGGATGGCAAAACTTGGCAAAAGGGCCGGACGGATCGCACCGGTCGTTTTGCCATTGCGACGCCACCCTTGCCATCCCTGTCATCCT
>CBIHMD010000453.1:0-3195 GCA_966210655.1 uncultured Thalassospira sp. | reverse complement strand
GATATAAATGTTGTGATGGAACTTGCCGGGCGCGAGGAATTTAGCGAGGTCAAAATCACCCCGCGCGGTGGTGGCACCGGCACCAATGGCCAGTCACTTAACAACACCATCACGCTAGATACATCCAAGTATCTCAATAACATACTGGGTTTTGATGCCGAAAAGGGTCTGGTCCATGTCGAGCCCGGCGTGGTTCTTGATCAGCTCAATGCATGGCTGAAACCGCATGGTTTCTTCTTCCCGCCCGCCGTATCGACCGCCAGCCGGGCAACCATTGGCGGCATGATCGGGTCCGATAGCTCCGGCAAGGGATCGCGGATTTATGGCAAAACAAGCCATTATATCAATGACATGACCACCGTCCTGATCGACGGCACCGATTTCCGCACCCATGCGATGAGTGCTGCGGACGCCGCCGAAATCATGGCGCGTGATGACCGCAGCGGTCAGCTTTACCGCAAAATCCACGATGAAATCATGCCGCGCCGGGATCAGATCAACGCGATCTTCCCGGAAATGAACCGCGGGCTTACGGGCTATAACCTCAAGGAAGCCGTTTCAGATCAAGGGGATATGAACTTAAGCTTCCTGATCGCCGGGGCCGAGGGCAGCCTTGGCATGGTCAAGGAAATCACGCTCCGCGTCATTCCGCTGCCAAAGCACAAGGCGGTCACGGTGGTGCGCTATGACAGCTTCGATAGCGCGCTGCGCCATGTCGGCACCCTTGTGCAGTTTGACCCGGTCGCCATCGAAAGCATCGATGACAAGGTCATGGAGCTGGCAAAGCAGGATGAAAGCTGGCATCTACTGGGTAAATTGCTCGGGACCGAGGGCGGCACTGTTCCCACGCGCGGCTTCAATGTCGTTGAATTTGTTGGCGAAACGCCCGAGGAAGTCGCCGCCAAGCAGGCAGAATTGCGCGCCTATCTTGACGCCCACCCGGATGCGGATTACGCCCCTATCGGCTTTGTTCAGGCAACCGATCCGACGCAAATCGCCGCCATCTGGTCAATTCGGGCGAAATCGGTCGGTCTGCTTGGCAATCTTGAAGGCAAACGCCGCGCGACCCCCTTTGTCGAGGATACCGCCGTTCCGCCGGAAAACCTTGCCGATTTTATCGCGGAATTCCGCGCTTTGCTCGATGCCGAGGGGCTTGATTACGGCATGTTTGGCCATGTCGATGTCGGCTGTCTGCATGTCCGCCCGCTGCTTGATATGTGTGACGAGCAGGACGCGGCGCGCCTGCGCCGTGTGTCGGACAGGGTCGTTGACCTGACCCAAAAATATAACGGCCTGATCTGGGGCGAACATGGCAAGGGTTTCCGCGGCGAATATTCGCCCACCTATTTCGGGCCGGAGCTTTATGATGTCCTTAAGCGCATCAAGGAAGCCTTTGATCCGGAAGGACAATTAAACCCCGGCAAGATCGCATCCCCCTATTCGAAAAATACCCCGATCACCGCGATTGACGAAGCCCCGATGCGTGGTCAGCTTGACCGCCAGATCGAAGTCAGGTTGCGTGATGAATATCTCAACGCAACGCGGTGTAACGGCAACGGCGCCTGCTTTAACTGGGACCTGATGGATGCGATGTGCCCGTCCTACAAGGTCACGCGCGACCGCGTTCACTCGCCCAAGGGCCGGGCGGGCCTTGTTCGTGAATGGATCCGGCAGCTTTCGGTCGGTACCGACCCCCGCAATCAGGACCTCGCCGTGATCAATGCACGCGATTTCTCGCACGATGTTTACGATGCCATGGCCGGTTGCCTGTCCTGCAAGGCCTGTGCGGGCCAATGCCCGGTCAAGGTCGATATCCCGGAAATGAAATCACGGTTTCTCGAGGCCTATCACACCCGCTACAAACGGCCGGTGAAGGATTACGTGATCGCACAGCTTGAAAGCATAGCCCCCCTGATGGCAAAGGCCCCGTTGCTTTTCAATGCCCTGCAATCCATCCCGCCGATGCCCTGGATTTTCAAAAGCCTGATCGGCCTGACCGACCTGCCAAAACTCAGCCGCCAAAGTATCGGCGCGGCCCTTCGCAAACGCGGCATTGGCAAATTCAGACTGGCCGATCTTGAGGCACTCTCCGATGCGGATCGCGCCAAATCCGTGGTGCTTTTGCAGGATTGCTTCACCAGCCACTATGACATCGATGTTTTCACCGCCCATATCGACCTTCTGCAAAAACTTGGCTACCGCGTTTTCGTGCCGCCCTATCGCCCGAATGGCAAGGCATTGCACGTGAAGGGCTTCCTCAAACGCTTTGATTATCAGGCGCGTCAAAACGATATCGTCTATGGCCGACTGGCCAAAACCGGTGTGCCGCTGATCGGGATCGAGGTCAGCGTGACGCTGACCTATCGGCAGGAATACGCCCAGCGCCTTGGCACGGACCGCCCGGATTACCGCGTGCATCTGTTCCATGAATGGCTGGCCGCCGAAATCGCGGAAAACCGCCTCACCCTGCCCGCCACCAATGGAAACTCTGGGGTTACGGCCCCGGCAACGCTCTTCCCGCATTGCACGGAAAAAACATCGATCCCCGATGTCAGCGTCAAATGGCAATAGATTTTCGATGCCTTCGGCATCAAACTCGCAACCGAGACAACCGGATGCTGCGGCATGGCCGGCGGTGACGGCCACGAAACCCGCCATCAGGAAACATCCCGCGCCCTTTATGACCAAAGCTGGAAAAAGAAAGTCGATCAGACGGGCCTGGATAACATGCTCGTCACCGGCTATTCCTGCCGCTGTCAGGTCGCCCGCTTTGAAGGTACCAAGCCCAGGCATCCGGTGGAGTATCTGACCGAACTGGTCTGACGGGTCGACTGATCCGCCATCACAGGAACGGCAGCAAATTGCGGATATGATCGCCAAACGCACTGATGGCCGGACTACGCGCGGTGTTTGACGTCACAACCTGCAATCCAAGCTGCGGCAAGGCGGGCATCGGGGATTTGAGGATATATAGGTCCACCGGGACGGCTTTTTGCATCATCACACTGATCGCAAGGCCTGACCGCGCCACCGCGATCAGGCCGGTCAGACTGTTGCTGGCATAAGATATTTTATAGCGCACCCCCGCCTCATCCATCGCATCACAGGCCGCCTTGTGATCCATGGCGTTTGAGGCCGGCATCGCAAGCGGGATGGCACCATCGGGGAAATCGTGGAGTTCCAAGGTGGGTTTGC
>CBIHMD010000452.1:0-3213 GCA_966210655.1 uncultured Thalassospira sp. | reverse complement strand
CGGTCGGGCCAGCGGCACTCCCGGCTGGCAAAACCGCGGCCACCGGCCCGGCATCGAGCATCGACAGTGCAAAGAACAGCACCCCGAAATGGCCGGTGCCAAAGACGACCGACAGAATGGCCAGACGGCCAAAGCGGCCCGACGGTATTTTGGTGAAGGGCAGCAGCAGGACGGCAACCGCACCAAAGCGGATCGCGGTCAGCATCAGGGGCGGGATTTCACCGACCGCGCCCTTGACGGTCAGCATATTGATGCCCCAGATCACGGCAACGGACAGGGCCATCAGAACGGCTTTGAGGGGCATGGCACGGGCTTTCGGCAAAGCGCATCGGCGCTGGTGGCGCGTTTGCGGGTTTATCGGTATGCCCCTTCATCGGATGGAAAGGGAAACCCGACAAGTGAATTGTTTTCAGCTGTCGGGTAAAGTGTGACCGATCCGAATAGTGCCGTAAAGCATTGGCTTTGAAGTGTTATGACAGCCCGAGTTCCTCGCGGAGCATTTCAAGTTCGAGCCAGCGTTCTTCACCGGTTTCGAGTTCGGCGCGGGCCGCAGCCATGCGGTCGACCTTTTTCTGGAAGGCATCCGGGTCCTTGGTGAACAGGCTGCCATCTGACAGGGCGGCTTCGATTTCCGCAATCTCGGCCTCTAGCTTGGCGATCTGGCCGGGCAGATTGTCGTATTCGCGCTGGTCCTTGTAGCTCATCTTGCCGGTTGGTTTGGGCTTGGCTGCCTGTGACGAGACGGATTTTTTGCCGCCTTTGCCCGATGTGCTGCCAAGCTTTTCCTCGGCCACGTCGGGGGCTGCGGACAGTTTGCGTTGCGCGACATAATCGGAATAGCCGCCGGGATATTCGGTGGCGATGCCGTTGCCTTCCATCACGATGGACGAGGTCACGACGCGATCAAGGAAATCACGGTCGTGGCTGACGAGAAGCAGGGTGCCTTCGTAGTCGGCCAGCATTTCCTGCAACAGATCAAGCGTATCCATATCAAGATCGTTGGTCGGTTCGTCCATGATCAGAAGGTTGGTCGGCTTGGCAAGCTGTTTGGCGAGAAGCAGACGGTTGCGTTCCCCACCCGACAGTGCGCCGACGGGGCTGCGCGCCTGTTTTTCATCAAACAGGAAATCGCGCAGGTAGCTTACGACATGGCGCGGATTGCCGCGCACCATGACCTGATCGCCGCCGATATCGCACAGCGTATCCCAAAGGGTCATGGTGTCATCAAGGGCGGCGCGTTTCTGATCGAAATAGCTGGCATTCAGGTTGGTGCCGATCTTGATCGTGCCGCTATCGGGTTCAAGCTGCCCGGTCAGCATTTTAAGAAGGGTGGTTTTCCCGGCACCATTCGGGCCGATAATGCCGACCTTGTCGCCACGCAGGATACGGGTCGAGAAACCCGAGATGATCGTGCGGTCGCCAAAGGATTTGGTGATGTCGGTCGCCTCGATCACGACCTTGCCCGAGGTGCTTCCGGCGTCGGCGGCCAATGACACATTGCCGATGCGGTCGATCTGCTGCGATCTGGTTTCGCGCATGTCCCACAGACGGCGCAGACGGCCCTGGTTACGTTTGCGACGGGCCGAAATGCCCTGCACGGACCAGACGGTTTCCTGGGCGATCAGTTTGTCGAGCTTGGCGCGTTCTTCGGCTTCCTTGCGGAAGATTTCCTCGGACCATTCTTCGAATTTGGAGAAGTTTTGATCGGTGCGGTGCATGACACCACGATCAATCCACAGGATGCCGGTCGAAATTGCGTTCAAAAATGCACGGTCATGCGAGATGACCACAACGGCACCACGGAAGTTTTTGATCTCGCCCTCAAGCCATTCGATGGTTGGCAGGTCAAGATGGTTGGTCGGCTCGTCGAGCAGAAGGACCTGCGGATCGGCGATCAGGGCGCGCGCGATTGCCGCCCGGCGGCCTTCGCCGCCTGACAGTTTGGTCGGGTCGGCCTGCGGATCGATATTGACCGAGTCCAGCAGCATATAGACGCGATAGGCATAATCGATTTCATGTTCGTCGAGTGCGGAGAGAACATATTCCTCGACCGTGGCGTAGCCGTCGAATTTCGGTTCCTGATTAAGATAGGCGATCTTGCAGCCCGGCTGAACGAAACGTTCGCCGCCATCGGCCTCGATTTCACCGGCGATGATTTTAAGCAGGGTCGATTTCCCGCCGCCATTGCGCCCGACAAGGCACAGGCGATCCCGATCACCGATGGAAAAGGAGACATCGGAAAACAGATCGTTGCCGCCAAAGGTCAGACGGATATCGTTTATATTGATCAGCGGTGGCGCCATGGAAAAACCGATAAGCTTGAGGTCACAAAAATGTGCCCCCTGCAAACCGCAAATCGCGGCATGTTGCAAGGGAAATCATTGCATGCAGGGCAGGTGTGCGTCGCAAGTCGCTGCTGTCAGCGGATACTGCGTTCCTTGCGGATCTGATCCCAGGCGGCATTGATGCGGGCCATCTTGTGATTTGCCTGTTCGATGAATTCGGGCGGCATGCCCTTGGCGATCAGGGTATCGGGATGGTTTTCGCGCTACAGTTTGCGATGGGCGGCTTTTAGGTCATCGTCGCTGGCATCGCGGCCAAGGCCAAGCTGTTCATAGGGATCGGGGCCGCCGGGGCTGGTATAGGCGTGGTGCACGCGATCAAAATCAACATCGGCAAAGCCGAATATGGTTGCGACCTTGTGCAGGAAGTCCTTTTCGGCGGGGTGCAGGGCACCATCGGCCATGGCGATCTGATAGAGCGCTTCGAGGATGCCTTCGAGAAGGGCGCGTTCGCCGCGGAACAGAAGGGCGATCTGCTGCGCATAGGGTTCAAAGCCGTCGGATGACTTGCGCGCCATGTCAAACAGGCGACCGACATTTTTTTCCTCGCCGGGCGGAATGTGAAACACGCGCTTGAAGGCGTTGATTTCATCACGTGACACCACGCCATCGACCTTGGCCATCTTGGCCGACAGTACGACAACGGCGGTGGCAAAGGCGACCTGACGCGCATCCTGCCCACCGGGGAAGCTGCCCTGTGCCGTGCCGGTATAGCCGCCAATGCGGGCGGTGCGGATATTGTGCTTGATCCTGTCAACGACATGACCGGCGGCCGCCCCCAGAATGGCGCCAAGCGGCCCGCCAAGGGCAAAGCCCGCAGTGCCGCCAATGATTTTACCCCAGATGCTCATGCTTTTGATCAGGCTCTTGG
>CBIHMD010000451.1:0-3224 GCA_966210655.1 uncultured Thalassospira sp. | reverse complement strand
CCTGAAACCCCATGCCTTATGCAGGGTCAGCGCGTTGGAGCCGAGGTTTCCATGCGTCAGCATCGCGCCCTTGGACCGGCCCGTTGTGCCAGATGTATACAGAATGGCGGCAATGTCATCCTTGGTCACGTCGGCGACGTCGCCATGTGGTTTGGCACTGGCGGCCAGATCATTAAGGCTGCCATCGCCCTTGTCGCCAAGCGACAGGACCGCACCGACATTGTTCTGCGCGCCAAGGGTTTTGGCGGCATCAATATGGGCCGGGCGGCAGACAAAAACGCGCGGGGCGGCATCGCCAAGGAAATAGGCGATTTCATCGCCGGTATAGGCGGTATTGAGCGGCAGGTGAATGGCACCAAGCTGAAGGCAGGCCAGATAAAGCGCGATCACATCGGATGATTTGTCGATCTGGGCGGCAACACGGTCGCCCTTGACCACCCCATGATCGGCAAGAACCGTGGCATAACGCCCGGTACGATCCAGCAGCCAGGCAAAGCTGCGTTCAGTGCCGTCGCGTTCGATCAGAAAGGTGCGCGAACGGTCCGCCGGGAAACGTTTGGTAAATTCGTTGAAAAGATTATCCGACATGGTTCTGTCCTAGTTTCCCGCAAGCTGCATGACCGATTTCGAAACGGCGATCTTGCCGTCATTCATCAGCGCTTCGTGGTTTCGTTCAATATCGTCAAGGTGATAGGCGTAATTGACCATCATCCCGCCCGCCTGACGCAGCCCCTTGGTCGATGTATCGCCAAGCCAGTTCAGGCGTTCAAGCTGCGCACCATTGCCAAGATGGAAACGCGCGGTGGGATCAAGCGGCGATTTGCCGCGCTTGCAGGTCGCAAGATAACGGGCACACAGCATCATCGCCGGTTTTTTAAGCTCGGCGGCTTTTTCCGCGTCATTGATCCAGTCGTCGTCGTTCATGGCGGCAAGGACGGTGGCGGCGATATCGGCGTCATCGGCCTTGCTTTTCTGACGGGTGCGCAGCCATCCCATGAAACCCGGAATGGGCGACAGGGTGGCGAATTGTCTGAGTTTCGGGAATTCGCGTTTAAGCTCCTCGACCACCTGTTTGATCAGGAAATTGCCAAACGAAATCCCCTTAAGGCCTGATTGGCAGTTGCTGATCGAATAGAAGATCGCGGTATTGGCTTTTTCCGGGGCGGTTTCGTCGATTTCCGGGGCCAGAAGGGCCTGAACGCTATCGGCAAGTCCGTGCACAAGGGCAACTTCAACAAAGATCAGCGGATCGTCGGGGATCGCCGGATGGAAGAAGGCAAAGCATTTTCGATCCGTTGCCAGACGGCGGCGAAGATCATCCCAGCCCTTGATCTCATGAACCGCTTCATAGCGGATCAGTTTTTCAAGAATGGCCGCCGATGTATCCCAGTCAATATGACGCAGTTCAAGGAAGCCGCGGTTAAACCAGCTTGTCAGCAGATGCTGCATGTCGGCATCTAGCGGTTCAAGGTGACGATTTTCCTTGATCAGACCCAGAAGCGTTTCACGCATATCGACAATCGCGCGCGTGCCGCCCGGTGCCATATTGATCCGGCGCAGAAGCTCCTGCCGGGCAGGTTCTGACGCATGGGTCAGAACCGCCAGATTGGCTTCGGACGGATCGCTGGCAAAGGCCTCGCTTGCCTTCTTGACTTCGGTGCGGTTGGCACTGAAATCATTCTGCATCATCTCGAAAAAGCGCAGATGATCCTCTTCCGGCAGGGTTTCCCACATGCGGACCACTTCGCGGGCAACGGCCGTTCCGCGGGCCTCGCCCTTTTGCGACACAAGGTCCTTGCACATGGCGGTCAGCTGGGCAAACGGGTCTTGCGGTGTCGACAGCGGCAGGTCGAGCAACTCCCGGCCGCGATCAGCAATACTCGATATCCAGCTTCTGACGGAAATTCCCGACATTTTAGCGTCCCCCTATGACCGTTTCGGGAAGCCAGGTGGCGATTTCCGGGAAGAAGCACAGAACCACGATGGCCACCACCATGCAAAGCACATAGGGCATGGCACCCCTAAGGATGGTTTGCAGGCGGATATCGGGTGCAATCCCGTTAATCACATAGAGGTTCAGTCCGACCGGCGGTGTGATCAGGCCGATTTCCATATTGATCGTGAGGATCACGGCAAACCAGTAGGGATCGAAACCGGCATTGATGATCACCGGCAAAAGGATCGGAGCCGACATCAGGATCACGGCGACCGGCGGCAGGAAGAAGCCGCAGATCAGCAGGAACACATTGATAAAGCCCATCAGGACCCAGCGATTGACTTCAAGCGCGGTGATCCATTGTGCAATCGACTGGGTAATGAACAGCGAGGACAGCATATAGCTGAACAGACCGGCAGCCCCGATGATCAGAAGGATCATGACCGACTCTTTGGTCGTGTCGCGCATGATGTGCCAAAGCTTGCCCGGCTGCCACATGCGATAAATGATCATCGCCATGATCAGACAGAACAGCGCCCCGACACCCGCTGTTTCGGACGGTGTTGCCACCCCGCCATAAAGCGCAAACAGAACCGCGCAGATGATTGCGATGAAGGGCAGAACGCGCGGAAGGATTTCAAACTTTTCCTTCCAGCTATAAGTCACCGATGCAAGTGCAACCGATGCATTGCCCTGACGCCAGGTAGAATAAAGCGACCATGCCATGAAAAACATCGTCAACATCAGACCGGGCAGAAGACCGGCCAAAAACAGCCGCCCGATAGAGGTGTCGGTCGAGATGCCGTAAACGATCATGGTGACACTGGGCGGGATCAGAATGCCAAGCGTACCGCCGGCTGCAATCGAACCAGCCGCAACCGAGCTTGGAAAACCGCGTTCGCGCATGGCCGGAATGCCCATCTTGCCAATCGCGGCACAGGTTGCAGGCGATGATCCTGACAGGGCGGAAAAGATCGCGCATGCCCCAAGGTTGGAAATCACCAATCCCCCCGGCACACGCGTTAACCAGCGATCCAGAACGGAATACAGATCGCCACCTGCACGGGACGATGCGACAACCGCGCCCATCAGGATGAACATCGGGATCGCAAGAACTTCGAAACTTTCAAGTTTGGAAAACAGGATTTCAGGCAGCAGCGGCAGCGCGCTTGCGCCATCGAAAATCCAGATAAAACCGACACCGACCATCAAAAGCCCGATACCGACCGGAATGCCGGAAAACAGGACCAGGGTCGTGGCAATGCCAACGATCGCAGCAAGAGAAAGC
>CBIHMD010000450.1:0-3230 GCA_966210655.1 uncultured Thalassospira sp. | reverse complement strand
CCATGTATGGTCCGGCAGCATAAGTATCTGATATCAATCGGGGTATGGGCAGTACGTGCAATAAGTTCGTCCGCCCTTTTACTGTCTTTTCGGTTCTTGTCTGGCAGTTTGGCAAGGTCATCGGCAAGTGCACGGGTTTCGTCGATCTCGTCGAGATCGGCACTGATTTCCATCACCCGGTCCCAGATTGCCTTGTCGTCCATGCCACCCATCACGGTCAGGGTGATGGCGCGGTTAAGAGCGGCTTCGGGGTTTTCCGGATCATGGCTCAGGATCAGTTCGAATGCTTCAAACGCCGCAATCAGATGCCCTTCACGCAGATTGATAACGCCCAGATCGTTCGAAGCCACCATTGATGTGGGATCAATCCGCAAGAGCTGTTCGATCGCGCGGCGTTCGCTTTCGATATCGTCATTGGCGCGATGCGCGGTTGCGATCAGCCGGTGGATATCGGCATTGCCCGGCTGGTGATGGGCGGCATTCTGGAAGGCGCTTAGCGCATATTCGGGTTGTTCAAGTTCCAGAAGGGCCTGTCCGCGCAAGATCAGCAAATCCGGGTTAATCGGATGATGGCGCAGAACAATATCGACATGATTAAGTGCCGAACGGGCATCCCCGTTTTCAAGCAGCGCGCGTGCAATGTGATGCAGGCATTCCTCGTGGCCTTCATCAGATTGCAGCACAGTGCGATACTCGCCAAGTGCTTCGGTCAGCGAACCTTTTTCATGAAGGGCACGCGCCAGTCCGAACCGTGCCTCAAGATTATCCTCATCCTCGCCAAGTGCCTGACGCAACATATTGATCGCAGCGTCATATTGGCGGCGTTTAAGCGCGGCAAGCCCCATATCCGCAAAGGACATAGTGGTCATGCAAACTCTCCCAACCTTGTTGTCATTCCGTTGACCGGAACATCGAATTTATCGAATTTCGATGGGATTATAGGCGGTGGTGCGATCATTTCCACCCCCGATCTGCAGAAATTGAAACCTGACCGTGACGGCAGGTGATGGTCATAGACTATTGTCGTTTGCGCAGGGTTTCGGAAGGTAAAACACCGAACTGCCTTGCATAGATCCGGGCAAAGCGACCGGCATGGGCAAAGCCCCATTTCATTGCAATCTCGGCAACGCTTGCCCCATCTTGTTCATTAAGAAGGTCGTTATAGGCTTTGTTCAGGCGGACCGATCTCAGATATGCCATCGGCGACATGCCATAAGCGGCATTAAATGCCATTTGTAACGTCCGATAGCCGCAGCCCGCATATTGTACCAGCGTTTCGAGCGTGATCGGTGTGTGGGCATGGGCGTGGATGTAATCGCGCGCCCGTTTCACATAGTGCGGAACCGCGTTGGATTTCTGTTTCTGATGCAGAAGTTCTGAAACGGAGTTCGGAAACATCATTAGGATACTTGTCAAAAGCAAATCTTGAAGACCATTCAGAACAAGGGAATTGTCGTGATTGTGTAGAGGGCCATCAAGGGCTTGCGCGATGTAATTCAGGGTGCTGCAAACATACCGACCCGATGCATTGTCGAGATCAAGGCTGATCTCGAACCCCGGATCCATGGTCGGCATATCATTACCCAAAAGTATCCGGCAATGTCTGGCGACGATGTCTTTTGGCAAACGGACGCCGAAGCATGCAAATCGGTCTTCATCCGCGAAAAGAGGCATGCGCATGTCGCGGATCATTCCGCGTCTGGTCGAAATCGTGTAGTCTTGGCCCAGATGCTTCACCGTGCCCCGACCTTCGGTCGGGATGATGATGAACAGCGCATCATTATCGCTTTCAGGTGTCCGAAGCTGAATGCGGCAATCGCCAAAAGACGAATGCAAAAGCTGCAAATCGCCCAAGGCAGTCCCATGAATCGCGACATCGAAAAATGCAGGTCGTTTGATCAGGTCCAGTGAATCAATGGAATTCAAATTCGCCAGAAGGGCACGTGTCTCGCTCAGATCACGTGAAGATAGAACCTGATAATTTTCAAGGTAGGTCACACAAGCTTCCCCGTGACGCATTGCAAAATTGCAATAACGCAAGCTTAGTAACTCCCCGGCACCAGGACTTTATAACAGTCTGGAATTTGTATGATTTTCAATGATCTTAAGCTATCAGCTTTAACTCTACAAGATCGTTGAACCAGGCAGGTGTAAAGTCGTCCCTTGCCCCGTGACCCGCAACATTCTAGGTTAACGTAAACGTCAACTTATGTTGCAGGGCAAAAATGAAGTTTCAGGGTACGGAAAATTACGTTGCGACCGAGGATTTGATGGTGGCAGTCAATGCCGCGATCACCTTGCAGCGACCGCTTCTGGTCAAGGGCGAGCCGGGAACCGGCAAGACCGTTCTGGCCGAGGAAATTGCAAAATCGCTTGGCAAAAAGCTGATTACCTGGTCGATCAAATCGACCACGCGTGCGCAGCAGGGGCTGTATGAATATGACGCGGTTTCGCGCCTGCGTGACAGTCAACTGGGTGATGCGCGCGTGCACGATATTGCCAACTACATCGTCAAGGGGAAGCTATGGGAAGCGTTCGAGGATGAAAGCGCACCGGTTCTTTTGATTGATGAGATCGACAAGGCCGATATCGAGTTTCCCAATGATTTGCTTCAGGAGCTTGATCGCATGGAGTTCTTTGTCTACGAGACACAGGAAACCATCAAGGCCGCCAATCGCCCGATTGTGATCATCACATCGAATAATGAAAAGGAACTGCCCGACGCGTTCCTGCGTCGCTGTTTTTTCCATTATATCCGTTTTCCGGATGCCGAAACCATGGCGGAAATCGTTGCGGTCCATTTCCCCGATATCCAGAAACGTCTGGTGTCGGAGGCTCTGAACCTGTTTTACGACATGCGTGACGTTGGAGGGCTTAAGAAAAAGCCGTCCACCTCGGAACTGCTGGATTGGTTGAAGCTTCTGATGGCCGAAGACCTGCCGCCCGAGACCCTGCGTGCCAAGGATGCCAAAACCGCCGTGCCGCCCCTGCATGGGGCATTGCTGAAAAACGAGCAGGATGTTCATCTGTTCGAACGGCTGGCCTTTATGGCGCGGCGCGAAGGGCGTTAGACCATCATGTTCATCGGCTTTTTCTATAAGCTGAAAGAGGCCCGCGTTCCGGTCAGTTTGCGCGAATATCTGACGCTGCTGGAGGCCGTCGAAAAGGGTCTTGCGAACTATGCGGTCGAGGATTTCTATTATCTTGCCCGTGCGGCGCTGGCCGTGCTG
>CBIHMD010000449.1:0-3232 GCA_966210655.1 uncultured Thalassospira sp. | reverse complement strand
TCTATCTTGGTCACAATGGTCCGTGACTGGGGATAGGATGCAACCAGCCCGTCCTGTTCCAAACGCATGATGGCTTCGCGCACGGGGGACTGGCTGACCTTAAAGCTGTCCGCCAGTTCCGCACGAACCAGTGTTGTTTCAGGCGGAAGTGCCAGCGAAATAATCCGACTTCTGATTTCCTCGTAGACAAGTGCCGAGGCCGGGACATGCGCATTGGCTTTCACCCCGCCTTCCTGAACAGGCATAAAACCGCCCATAAATGTGTTCATCTTCATTCAACTCCCCGGCAATTGCGCATATGCCTGCATCCTTCGGACCCTTAATTACATCAAGGCGTTGGGCAATAACAACGTCAAGCTTGGCACTGCCGCCATCAGAATGAAAAATACCGCCATCGCAATGAAGAACGGGATCGATGCCCGGGTATAAGCACCGGTTTTGACATCAAGAATGCCGCAAACCGTAAACATGATGACCCCGACCGGCGGCGTCAGTCCGCCAAAGTTGATCAGCGTCACAATCAAAATCCCCATATGGACCGGGTCATATCCGGCATTGACCAGAACCGGCATGACAATCGGTGTTACCAGAAGGATATTGGCCGCCCCTTCAAGGAACATGCCACTGATGACAAGAACCGCAACAACAAGGGTCAGGATCAGAACCGGGTTTTCGGTAAGCGTTGTGACAAATTCGGTGATCTGCTGGGGTGCGCGTTCAATGGTCATGGCATAGCCAAGAACGGCAGCCATAATGATCAGCAACATCACCATCCCAAGATCGGAAACAGAACCGGTCACTGCCTCGCGAAGCTTTTTCCAGTCCAGTTCCCGATAAACGAAAAACCCGACACAAAGCGCATAGAAAACAAGGACGGCACCTGCCTCGGTCGCGGTAAACAGACCAAACCGGAAACCGACAATCAGAATAACCGGAAATGCCAGCGCCCAGATGCTTTCCGAAAAGCTTGACCAAAGCTCCTTCCCGCTTGGTACCGTTGGCAGGTCAGGTTTATAGCCGTTTTTATGCGCCACAAACCAGGACGTGATCATCAGATCAATCGTCAGGAAAATACCGGGCAAAATACCGGCCAAAAACAGACGACCGATCGAAACCTCATTCACAAACCCGAACAGGATCAAACCGATGCTTGGCGGAATGGTCGCGGTGATAACCGACCCGAAGGCCAGAACCGCAGCCGTTGATGCCTTTGAATAGCCCTGCTTGATCATGCTGGGGCCCAACAGGCGCGCCTCCATCGAGGCATCGGCAACAGCCGACCCTGAAATCCCGCCCATCATGAAACTTAAAACGATGGAAACCTGTGCCAGTCCCCCGGCCATCCAGCCCGTCAGCAAACGGGCGAACTTGACCAGCCGGAACGTAATCCCCGTCACATTCATCAGGTTTCCGGCAAGGATAAAGAACGGCACAGCCAAAAGCGGGAAGCTTTGTGTTGCCGTTACCATTTTCTGGATGACAACGGTTGGCGGCATCGCCCCGCTCAGAATGAATACTGGCACAGACGCAAGACCCAAAGCGAAAGCGACAGGCATCCCGACAACCAGAAAAACCGTAAATAGTACTGCAATCAGTATCAGCATCAGAACTGCCCCCTGCTTCGAATTCGTTCGACAAATTTAAACATCATGGTCCGCAGCAGGAGGATCAGACCGACAACCATCGAAGCATGGATGTAGGAGGCATGGATTTGCGTTGCGCCGACAAGACGGGGATGCATCAAAATCATGTTGCCCCACGCGTAATACAGCAGAAACGCAAGGAAACCGATGATCACGACAATATTAAACAGCTCGACCAGATCGCGTGCTTTGGGGGATATGTTGTCCTGCAGGATTTGAAGACCGAAATGACGGTTTTCCTGCATGCCAATGTCGGCAGCCAGCATGCAAAGCCAGACAAAAATCAACTGAGCCATTTCAATCGACCAGATAATCGGGGATCCCACGGCTCTGGCAATTGACGCAACGCCGACAAGAACGACAACCGCGACAAGCAGAATCCCGGCACAGGCAAACTCAATTTGCTTGAGCATGTATTCCATTCCATCTTGAAGTTTGAAGTGCGTTGCCCCGCATCCGGAACAACGCACATTCGAAAGGCACGTCAACTGTCACCTGGAAATCAGCGGCCAAGAACTTTATTAACGATGGCCGCTTCCGCTTCGAGGTCAAGCTGCTTGTAAACCGGTTTCACAGCTTCCTTGAACGGTGCAAGATCGACTTCGCTGACCTCGACGCCGCTTGCCGCAACATCTTCAAGGGCCTTTTCGCCAAGTTCGATGGTCAGTTGCGATGCATAGCGGCCATCCTCGACCGCAAGATCACGAACGATTTTCTGGTTTTCAGGGGAAATGTCATCCCACGCATCGGCACCGACGACCAATGCGGTAACAAGCTGAATGTGGCCGGTCTTGGTCACATGCTTGATCACTTCGTAAAGTTTGGCATTCCAGATTGCGGTCGGCTGGGCTTCGGCACCGTCAATCGTGCCAAGCTGCAGGGCGGTGTAAACTTCGCCCCAGGCAATCGGGGTCGGCTCGGCACCCATCGCGCGGATCGTTTCGATCCAGACCGGTGCACCGATTGTCCGCATGCGAACACCGGCAAGGTCGGCAGGGCCTGAAACAGGATTTTGTGTCAGGACATGGCGCGCCCCCTGATACCAGTTCGATGCAATCATCACGAGGCCCGACTTCTCGCGAAGCTCGTCACCCCAGGCGATATATTCATCCGAAAGGGCAAATTTGTCGGCCTGTTCGTAGGTATCAAACAGGAAAGGTGCCGACATGATCGCCAGCGACGGAACGAAACTTGAAAGACGGGCAACATCGGTGACCGTCCCAATCGCGGCACCGGCACGGGCCTGATCGATCATCTCGGTGGTGTCACCAAGCTGCGAATTGTGGAAAACCTCGATAATCACGTCGCCATTGGTGGCCTTTTCCACATCAAGCTTGAACTTCTCAAGCCCCTGCCCCATCGGGTCATTCGGTGCCAGGACCGTCCCGATACGAAGCGTCGTTGCAGCCGTTGCAGGCATGCCTGCGGCAAGCGCCCCGGCAAGCACGGCACAGATTCCAAGTGTTCTCGCAGTAAAATTCATTGTGGAAGTCCTCCCGTTGGATTGGCGTTTTTGCCATTAATTGATATTTTAGTTTGTTTGAAATTTTAGATACGGCGCACCGATCTTGTCAATCGATTTTTCAACT
>CBIHMD010000448.1:0-3233 GCA_966210655.1 uncultured Thalassospira sp. | reverse complement strand
GTGCTGGAAGCACGAGGCCCGAACGTTTTTGCCGGATACTGGCAAATGCCGGAAAAGACGGTCGAGGAATTCCGCGAAGACGGGTTCTTCATTACTGGTGACATCGCCAAGATCGATGCCAAGGGATATGTCCATATCGTTGGTCGCGCCAAGGATCTTGTGATTTCCGGCGGGTTTAATGTTTACCCTAAAGAAATCGAAACGGTCATCGACAAGATGGATGGTGTTGTCGAAAGTGCCGTGATCGGTGTCGCGCATCCGGATTTCGGCGAAGCGGTTGTCGCCGTCATCGTCCGCAGTAGCGATAAACTGTCCGAAGACGATGTGGTGAATGCGATCAAGGGACAGCTTGCCAATTTCAAAGTGCCCAAGCGCGTTTTCTTCGTGTCCGAGCTTCCACGCAATGCGATGGGAAAAGTACAGAAGAATATCCTGCGCGAGGATTACAACGCGCTATTTGCCAACTAGAACGGGGCGCCACAACGGGGCGAGGGGAGCGCTTGCCCTGTCAGCACATTATCCCGAAAACAGGAAAAACCCCGGCAATCAATGCCGGGGCTTTTCTTTGGACGGCTACGGTCTGGCTTAGCGACCGAAAGCAACGCGATGTGCGACATCATCAATCATGTCACGGTTCAGGCCGATATCTGCCAGCTCACGTGCATCAAGTTTACGGAGCGCAGTCTGGGTCTGGTACTGAACACGAAGGGCGCGCAGGAAAGCAAAAATCTTGGTTACGATCATTTCATCACCTATTTCAAACCGGCCAATTTCAAATTGGCGCTGTCATTCAGATAACCGGCATGTGCTCACCGAAGATATTCCATAAAGGAATAGTTAACTGGTTTGACGTGTCGGTCTGTTTAATATGTACCGAATGATCATCTGCATTTTTTCGCATCAACCAGTCGATACATCGTTTTTATTTCGTGAATGCAAACTACGCCCGGTTGATTGTGAAATCCAATGCGTTTTTTGCATGGCTGGCGACTGGAAAGCGCAGAAAGTCATGTTTTTGCAACGAAAACGCTTAAATAACGTCATAATACAGATTTGCTTCGTTGTTTATTGCTATGTTTTCAGCGCATAGCTAATTAAATTACCAATCGCTTTCCAATTGAGGGCGGAACCGCTACAACAGCAATCGCGATTTTCATATGAACATATCCGGATTGACGTTTTCAGACCAATCCATGGATGGCTTTCTATCGGACAGGAGACACGGACAGATGAGTATCAACCGCCCGAAGCTCAGCTTTGAGCAGGCAATTGCAGCTTATCTGCAATATGCCCCGCGTTTGCCACAGGTTGATCCGAAGTCTGTTCCTGCGAAAACACAGTATGTCGGGAACCTTCTGGAAATCGCTGATCAATTTGATCTGATCGTGTTTGATGCTTTCGGTGTGCTCAATAGCGGGCCGCAAGCCATTCCCGGCGCGGTCGAAACGGTGGCCGCCCTTCAGAAATCGGGAAAGAAACTTGCCGTTGTCACCAATGATGCATCGAGTTCAGCCGAGGCAATTCTGGCACGGCATCGTGGGCGCGGGTTTGATTTTAACACGACAAACCTGATCAGCAGCCAGCAATTCGTGGCCCCGATGATGGAAACCTACAAGGATCTGTCCCATTGGGGAGCAATGGCACCGGTCCACTGGCCATTTGATATCCTGCCGGGCAGGGTGGAACCGCTTGGTGCGGATCGTGCGCTTTATGATGCGGTTGACGGTTTTGTTCTTATTGATTCTGAAAACTGGTCTGATATCCAGCAGAATCATCTGGAAGAAAGCCTTGCGGCCAATCCGCGCCCCATTCTGGTCGGTAATCCCGATATCTGCGCGCCGATGGGTGCATTCCTGTCGGTTGAGTCCGGATATTTCGCCCATAAGGCAGCAGATCGTTGCAACGTGATACCGGATTGTGTCGGCAAGCCCTATGGTCACGTGTTTGATGAAGTCCTGCGTCGTCACCCGGATATCAGCCGGGAGCGGGTCCTGATGGTGGGTGATACGATCCATACCGATGTGCTGGGTGGACTGGCGGCAGGCATCAAGACACTTCTGGTGCATCAGGGCGGATTCCTTGACGGCCAGGACGATATCGAAAGCCTGTTTGAAAAATCGGGTTTGCGTCCGCATTTCTGTGCGCGCGCCATTGGTCATGGCATTGACGTGTCAGGCGCCAAAAGCGAAGCCTGCTGCGCCTGACAATGGATAAACGCCCCGGTAAGAACGGCCTGCCAAACGGGATTCGGACCGCTGACAAGGCACTCCCGACCTGATCGTCATTCCAGCAACGGCGGGAATCCAGCCTCTTTCAACAGGGCATGGATTCCGGGTCTGCGCTGCGCCCGGAATGACGATTTTGATCAACCGACAAACCAATCCAGCCAACTCAACTCAATTCAACCCCGCTGCCCTTTGCATCGACAAGTGCCACCGACCGGAAGAACCGCGCCCCGGATAGAATCCGCTGCCCCAGACAAACATCCGCCGCTCTCGGTTGCGCCAAAACGTACCTCACCCCAAGGGCAACAGCACTGTCGCATGGCAGGCACACCTCCCGCCATCGATGACCGGCCTTTCGGCATCTTCGAACGCTCCTTCGGCCCACTGGCAATCGATCCCGCTACCCCTCGGCATCGCCAAACGCCACCGACCGGGTAGGCTGGACAGAACTGGATTGCACCAGACTGACCACACGCCCCAGTCCCTGCTAAACACCTCGGGCTTTCGATGGACACTGCAAGCGCACCTCGCCCCAAGGACGAAGGCGTTGTCGCAGGGCAGGCACAAATCCCGCCATTGATGACCAGCCTTTCGGCATCTCCGAATGATCCATCGGCCCGATCGCCAAGCCACGCCAACCAATTCAGCCCGCCGATCTGATGCGGACGCAATTCGGGCCTGCTGATCCTCGGCATTGCCAGACTTCACCGACCGGTTGGGTAGCGGCGGGATGGGCTGACCTCAGCCCGGCTCTCGCTGCTCCGAACAAACACCCTTGCCCCAAGGGCACATCTCTCCCGTCATGATAAACCACAGTTTTCGTAAATTTCCTGCTGCCTCACGGCCCGGACGCACCACCGCCGTAATGACTTTTCCATGCGCCAGTGATGCCCCTTTGGCGATACCGCCGTCGTCCTTTCAGACGATCAGATCGCTGCTCCATCATCATCCCATTCCTGTTTTGCCGCCCGAAACGCAAAAACCCGCAAAAGCGAATCACGCTTTGCG
>CBIHMD010000447.1:0-3238 GCA_966210655.1 uncultured Thalassospira sp. | reverse complement strand
GAAGCCGAACGGTTTCAAAACCCATCTGGCGCAACATTTCGGCCGCCGGGCGATACACCCGTTCATCCGCGTCAAAGCCAAGTTCCTCGTTAGCATCAAGCGTATCAAATCCGCGATCCTGCAACGCATAGGCTCGCAGCTTGTTCACAAGCCCGATACCGCGCCCTTCCTGTCGCAGATAAAGAATAATCCCGCCCTGCCCGCTTTTGGCAATTTCGGCAATTGCCCCGCGCAATTGCGGCCCGCAATCGCACCTGAGCGATCCGATCAAATCCCCGGTAAAGCATTCCGAATGCAAGCGGATCAAAACAGGCTGATCATATGCCGGCTCATCAATCACAATCGCCAGATGTTCCTGACCACCATCTTCGGGACGAAACGCAATCACCGTGGCATTTTCGGCATTTTCCAACGGCACACGCGCTTCACTGACCTGACGCAGGGTTGCTGCCGATGCGTCTTCGTATCCGTTGATGCTCTCGAACTGCAGCACCAGAAGGTTCTGCGTCTTCGACAACATTTCAAGCTGTTCGAGTTCGACCGGTGCGGTCACGACAGCTGGCAGCAACCTTGCCAGCTTCGCAAGCCGTATGGCCGCACTTTCCGCCATGCTGACCGGGCGCCATGCGCCTGCGGGCATGCTTTCAAGGTCCAGCAGCGGATTGGCAATCTCGGCCAGTGCTTGCGCGTCAACGCCGGACTTTTTTGCACTTACAAAAGCAATGAAATGATCGTTCTTGCAGGTCTGCCCCAACGATTTGGCCCGCACGCGCGGCAAAACAATCGCGGTATTTCCGCTTTTGCCCGCGATGTCATGAAGGCGTGCCAGCCCGTGATCGGAAAGCGGTTCGGCGGCAATCACCGCCACACAATGAGCAATACCGTTCGCTTGCCCCTGCACAAGAACGATTTCTCCGCGCCGCAAATCGGCAACAGCACGCGATACTGTCACCAGATCGGTCGCGGAAACATTGGCTTGTGATGGCAAGGCAGCAGATTGGGTCATTGCAGTCTTTATTTCTTCAGGGGCATACACGGATGATCACAACATCGCGATCCGGTCGGTATGGGGCTGGATTACATACAGGTCAATGGGCTAAAGCGAAAACAGTTTGTTCTTGAAAACGCAGTATGAGACTCTAATCCTAAGTATATGGCGGGCCTACAAGAACAATGCCACAAAAAGAACCATCGGCAGGCCCAGAATATAGGCGGGATTTAGCAAGCAGCAAGGGATGGCGAATGTCGACAGGTAAACAGGTTCTGGTGGTTGAAGATGACGCAGCACTGAGCCAGTCTCTCACCGAACAGCTTCGGCTTCATGAGGAATTCGAATGTGTCGTGGCCAATAGCGGCCAGAACGCCCTCGAAGTCGCCAAGGAAAATTACTACGACATTATCCTTCTTGATGTCGGTCTGCCCGATATGGATGGTCGCGATGTCTGCAAACTGATGCGGCGTGCCGGGGTCAAATCGCCGATCATTATGCTGACCGGTGCCGATAGCGATTCCGACACGATCCTCGGTCTGGAATCGGGTGCCAATGACTATGTCACCAAGCCATTCCGCCTTAACGTACTGCTGGCGCGCATTCGTGCCCATATCCGCCAGCACGAACAAAGCGAGGATGCGGTTTTCGTCATCGGCCCCTATAGCTTCCAGCCCAGCGCCAAACTCCTGATAGAAACCGCAACCGAGAAAAAAGTCCGCCTGACGGAAAAGGAAACCTCGATCCTTAAATTCCTGTTCCGCGCCGGTGACAAACCGGTCACACGCGAAACCCTGCTTGACGAGGTATGGGGCTATAACGCCGGGGTGACGACCCATACGCTGGAAACTCACGTCTATCGCCTGCGCCAGAAAATCGAAAAAGACCCGTCAAACGCAATGATCCTGGTGACTGAGCCCGGCGGTTATAAACTGGTCCCGTAATCCGCGTGCATGTTAAACCCCTGAAATTCTGCCGATTTGCAAGAATCCCGCCGGACCAAAACATCCGGCGGGATTTTTTTCGTCACAAAACGGCTTTGAATGCGTCCTGTACTTCTGGCCAAGTTATCCACATTTTTGCCAAATTCCGGAATTTGACCAAAATCACACCTGAAAGATCAAAAAATCGGCGTTAACAGGATCAAATTTGCGTTCAATCCGATCAAAACCGCATTTAAATCACCTTTAAAAGGCATTACCTAGCAATTTAATAGCCCCGTGACCCGAAAATTGCCGTTCCGACACGGATATGAGTCGCGCCGAGCCGAATTGCTGCCTCGTAATCGCCGCTCATGCCCATACTGCGAATGGCCAAGCCATGACGGTCGGCGATTTTACCCAGCAGTGCAAAATGCGGTGCCGCTTCCTCATCGACCGGCGGGATGCACATCAATCCCTTGACTGGCAATTTCAGGCGTTCGATACAATCGATGATGAACGCATCGGCATCGGCCGGGGCTATTCCGGCCTTTTGCGATTCTTCACCGATATTGATCTGGATATAAAGGTCGGGGCATTTACCGGTATTATCACGGTGTTTTGCCAGCGCATTGGCAAGTTTTGGCCGGTCAACGGTTTCAATCACATCAAACAGGGCAACGGCATCCTTCAGCTTGTTGGTCTGAAGCGGCCCGATCAGATGCAGTTCGATATCGGGGAACCTTTCGCGCAGACCCGGCCACTTTCCTGCGGCTTCCTGCACCCGGTTTTCACCAAACACCCGCCGCCCGTCGACAAGCGCCGGACGCACATGGTCGGCATCATGGTTCTTGCTGACGCAGATCAGGGCCACATCACTGCTTTCGCGACCGACCGCCGCACAGGCCTTGTCGATATTTTGCTGGATCTCGGCAAGATTGGCCGCGATGTCGGGATTGCCAGATGACAGATGGAGATCGCTCATGGATGATGGCCCAAATCGGAACAGGAATCGGTTGAATAGAATCGGGATAGTATCAATGGATGCCACACTGGAAAAGCAGGCACGCCAACTCAATTTACGTAATGGCGGCCCGAACTGCCCGATCCCGCCGATCGTGCTGATGACCGATGAGAAACGCCTGTCCGATCCGGTCCCGGCCATCATCGGCCTGCCATCCCAAAGTATGGTAATTTTCCGCCATTACGGCCTCGCGCGTGCCGACCGCACCAGACTCGCCTATCGGGTTCGGCGCACCTGCCGACAATACGGCCATCTCTGCATGATCGCCAATGATCTGGCATTGGCATTGCGCCTTGATGCCGATGG
>CBIHMD010000446.1:0-3241 GCA_966210655.1 uncultured Thalassospira sp. | reverse complement strand
TGCTTGTGGTGGCACAACCATCCCGCCCGATGCCGGTGCGGAATGGCTGCACCGGTTTTGATCAGGCGACCTTGCGCTCGGGCTGAGCATCGCTGGTCATCACATCAACCATTTTGTGATCGATATTGTTTTCCGTCAGGAACGTTGCCATCTCGCGATAGGTCTGGAACCACGCGCGATTGAATTTGTCGAACAGATCCTGATTCCAGTAATCCTCGAGCACGAATTCCTTTTTCGAGAATACGTCATAGGACGGTATCTGATAGGTTTCCGCGAATTCCACCGTGCGGCTGTCATAGGTGAAATAGATCGACGGAACACCGTTCGACAGCGCCATCAGGTTGCCGTGCAGGCGATAACCCAGAACGCAATCTTTCTGACGGACAAGGTTTTCGTAATCGGCGACCACGTCGGAATAGAACATCTTGGAGCGATACAGGCGTTCCATCTCGTCATCCATGTACCATTTGCCGACATTCGGATTGCCGCGCAGCTCGGCAATAGCCTGTTCTTTCTGCTCGTCGGTGCCAAAGACCAGTTTCTTTTCTTCGGGTTCGCCCTGTGCCATCAGCGTGACATTGTCAAACCGGTGCGCCAGATCCTTGACCAGTTCGCGATGGAAGGTCAGGTAACGTTCAATATTCTGCGCATAGGATGATGAAACTTCGCGGCGCAACGTAATACCGACATTCTTGACCGTATCGAGTTCCGGCAGATTGATACGCATATTCGGATTGTTCGAACGGAATGCGGTCGGGCAGCCGACAATACGCACATTGCGAATGCCGATATCCCACAGAACCTGAGCGGTATAGGCACCACGCACCCCGATGGATGTGGTAGAATCAGCCATCATGTGCAGAACGGTTTTCGTCTGTTCTGACAGATTGATCTTGCCTTTGACCGGGGCCTGAGCGCCCAGGCCAAAACCGAGAACCGGCAAGCGTAAACGTTCAAGGACCTCGATGGTGTTCCGCCAGTCCATATGGGAATGGATGTAGTTCGACCCGCGCAGGAAGACATAGTCATATTCCTCGCGCAGCTTGTCGATCTGGACCATATCCGGATTGGCGATTTCAACAACGCCAAGCTTTTCGAAATTCATCAGCTTCAGCGACGAGTCATATACGAACGCATCGCCAATGTTGTGATAGTGATCGATATAGCGTTGAATCTGCTGATAATTGTACCAACGGACGCTGTCGTGGTCGTAGACTTCGCCCGATGGAATCATTACGAGAACGCGCGCCATAGTGTTTCTCCTTGGCTAGGTGACTTCTGATTATCGTTATGCCGTGCTGGCGACGGATTGCTGCGACACAGGAGTCACAGACATCGGGCGGGTATCGAGAACCTCCCGGTACTGCGCGAGATGTTGCTCGGCGCAATCGATATAGGTCGGCGGGCGCGGAATTCCTTCGCGCATCCGATCCCAGATTTTATTATCGGTAAGGGCATCCACAAGACGGTCGGCAAGGTCTTCGGCACTACCGACACGGAAATGCAGACCATTGACACCGTCGGTGATTTTTTCAGCCATACCGCCGATATTCGAACAGATCATCGGACGCCCGTGGAAAAAGGCTTCCTGGATCACAATCGGTGAATTTTCCCACCAGATCGACGGGATGATCGTCCAATCAGCAAGCTCCATCAGTTTGGGCATTTCGCTGTTCTGATAGGCGCCATAGAACCGGACACGTTCACCTGCCTTTTCGATCAGGTCGTGTACTTTTTCCTGATATTCAATTGGTTGTCTCTCAAGGTTACCACCAAAGATCATCATACGGGCATCGTCGCCCCAGATGTCATCAGGCACACGACCTACCGCATCAAGCAGGAGATCAGCACCTTTGAACATGGTCAGTTGCCCAAAGAACGCGAAACGCGACCGGCGTGGTTGCGCCTTGGAAAGTGCCCGGGTATTTGCCGCCTCCTTGACGTCCAGACCATTTTCAATCACCGACATCTTGTCACGGTCCAGCCCCCAGTCGACAAACCGGTCGGCCAGAAAGTCACTGGGCGACACATAATGATCGGCCAGATTAAGCATCGCCTTGATGAACCGTTCGCGGCGCAGGAAAGACGCCGGCGAGATATTCTGAAAACAGCCATTGCATTCAATCGGGCTGGCCCGGTTGCAAAGCTTCGTGCCACCGCTTTTGACCATCTGGCCGTGGTTGTGGCAGATGGTCAGGAATTCATGGAAGGTAAAGAAGATCGCAGCATCGGGCAGAGCTTCGCGGATCGCATAGATCGTTTCTAAACCAAGGCCGAGATAGTGGTGGAAATGCACAACATCGGGCTCATAGTCGCGTACAAAGCGCAGCAGATCGCGATCTATCTCGTCAGTATTTCCGTTCGACAGCAGAAAATGATCATAATTTTCAGCGTGATACAGGATTTCGTTATCTTTCTGGCGCAGGCTCATCAGGGCAGATGCACCGTGGCGTGGCACTGGGTGACCGACACGGGCCAGATAGAAACTTTCTACCCCGTCCAGTTCGTTCAAACCCTTCTGCAGGTTGTAGGAGGCCACTTCGGCCCCGCCCAGCGACATGCTGGGATGTCCGTGCGAAATGATGAGGACACGCAGGTCAGTCGACGGCATGATTGTGGCTCCGCAAATTTGAGACGACCAATGACCAGCGGCGATCGAACGCCCAGCGGTCAAGACGATGCGAAAGTTCCTCCCAGGCGGGTGCGCTTGTTATCGATTGCTCGCTCCCCAGTACTTCGATTTCAGGAATCCACCATGACGCCGTTCCGCCCATGCGCAGTTTCAGCGCAAGATCGAGCCCCTTTTCCGACGGGCCGATATAGCCACGGGTAAAACCGTTGATGTCTTCGAATGCCTTGCGCGGCATGATGCAGCATTCCGGGGTTCCGGCACTGACCTCGGTCGGTTCGGCGTCGGCCAGAACTGCCCGCGGATAACCGACATAACGATCCGACAGATACTGCCCATCGACATCGCCCTCGATCCAGGTCCCGGCCCAGCGGACAGAATCATCTTCAAACAGGATCGTCGGACAGACGACACATTTGCTGCCGCGTTTGCGATAATCGGCAAGCAATGGCTCGAACCAGCCCGTGTCATGGGGCCGGATATGTGCCGACACTAGCGCAATCGTTTCGGAATTGGTCGCGGCAACCCCGACTTCAAGCGCATCGCAGAAATCCTCGACACCCTCGGCAAAGACGATGCGCTTGGGATTGCTCCGTGCTTTCTCGAGCGTCG